>JAGMEO010000035.1 GCA_023128135.1 Candidatus Bathyarchaeota archaeon
GTACACTCACGACCACCAATAATCTCTACAACACTTTCACATTCAGGACAACGAAGCATCGGAGCTGGAACATGGTACATTGGATCATCTTTCAACTTAAGAACTCCCTCATAGCCACAATTAGGACACTTGACAGATCCTCTTTTATTTTTAATGTACAATTTAGAACCTTCCAAGATAGTGTCTTTCACCAGAACATTAAATGAGAAACGAAGTTGATCAGGGTTTAGAAAGGTTAACTCTCCTATGACGAGGTGGACCGCAGTTACTTTCTTAGCTTCATGTGTCTCTGCTTCCTTTAAGACGGATTCTACCATCTGGGAAGCCATAGAAAACTCGTGCACTTTTCCTTTTGCTCCATTAGATCAGAGGTTTAGTGCTTGTATTACTTGACTAACGTTTTCACCACTGCGACAATTAGTCGCAACCACTTTCACATTAGGATTGATTTCATAAATGTCCTGCTCAAGTTTTTTGATGGAAACGTTCATCGGCTGAGCTAAATCCTTCTTATTAATAACCGCAACATCTGCATCTGCAAAGATAAATGGGTGTTTGATAACCATGTAAGGTCCTTCGGTCACACTGATCACAACTATACGTTTTTCCGAACCTAAAGGAAAATCCGAGGGGCAAATGAGGTTGCCTACGTTCTCAATAAAGAGAAGATCAATTTTTTCCAAGTCTATTCTTTGAAGCGCTTTCCTAACCAAGTTAGCGTCAAGATGACATTCTTTTCCAGTACTTATCGGAACAACCACAACGCCGTGTTTTTTAATGCGCTCTGCATCGATTGTTGTCGTTAAATCACCCTTGAAAGCTGCAATTGTATATTTTCCTTTTAAGCTCTCAACAAGCTTTTCTATTAAGGATGTTTTGCCTGAGCCTGTAGCTCCCATGACATCGATGGCTAATACATTATGTTTCTTTAGTAATTCCATGTTTTCATTAGCAATTTCTTCATTAGCTTTCAGGAGGTTCTCATCGAGCTCTATGTCAAAGATTTCTCCTTCTTCCGCTTTAACAACTTTAAGATCAGTCAAAGTTTAGACCTCTCACTCTTGTTTTAGAAGCTCTTCCCATAATTGAAGTGTTTCTTTAGCCGCTTCTTTGTCGATAACGTGGATTGCATATCCAGCGTGAACTATTACATACTCTCCAATATGAGCTTCAACAAGCATGACATTAACATCTTGAATAACTCCGTGCCCAAAATCAACTTTCGCAACATCCTCTTGAACTTCTAAAACTTTAGCAGGAATTGCAAGACACAATTATCGTCACCTATAAAACAAAAGGCTAAAATAAATCAGTTCTGGTTTCAGGTGTCTGAAAAGCCGCAGCTACAGTTTGACCGAAGGAGATCCCTTCATCTCCAGGTGGTATCTTGTGGTGAACGATGAACTTTAAACCATCTCTTTCAACATTTTTTTTAATCGTGGTTGTAATGTGTTCATTATAAGCAACCCCTCCTGAAAAACCAATTAATCGAATGTTCAATTGTTTTGCTTTCTTAATCGCTAGTTCAGCTAGACTCTTTGCGATATATGCTTGGGCTGAGTAAGCCAAATCTGGTATGGAATGTTTTTTTCTCTTATCAAGTATTTCTGAAACTAGCAAAGATGTGTCGATTACATTTCCATCGAGCTTTGGTTTTAAGTTTAGAACATCTTTTCCATTTAGAGCGGTAGATTCAAGTTTCATGGCAGGTTCACCTTCATAAGTGCGTTCATAGCACACTCCAAGTATAGCTGAGATTGCATCGAGAATTCTTCCACAACTTGTAGTTTTGATCGTAGATTTATCTTCGAGTTGTTTAAGGATTACTTCAACCTCTCTTTTACCGTGAGGAAAACGATGACTGTTCAATAGAAGCCATTCAGTAACGTCAACACCATCGTAAAGGATGCCAGCAGCCATTCTTAAAGGATAAAACGTAGCAAGGTCACCTCCGACCATTGGGTGTTCTTGAAGATGCCCTAGGCGTTCGAAGCCTTCATGGTTACAATGAAGGATCTCTCCTCCCCACGCTGAACCGTCTGAACCATATCCGAACCCATCGCAGACTATTCCAATTATTTCGTCAATATCGTGTTCTCCCATTAAAGATGCAAGTTGTGCATGATGATGCTGAATTGGAATCACTGGCAAATTCAATTGCTCTCCAAGATTTTGTGCCAATTTTGTCGTTGTAAATTTTGGATGCAAATCACAAGCTATGATCTGAACCTTAGTGTTGGTCAACCTCATCAAATGATCGATAGACCTCTTTAAAAAATCAAGAGTGGAAAGATTCTCAACGTCTCCAATGTGCTGTGAAATGAAAGCTTGGTTACGCAGAAGTATACATGCGGTTACGTTGATTTCAGCCCCGAGTCCCAAGATGCAATGTTCAGTTGAACGTTTAAGACGGATAGGCGCTGGCGCGTATCCCCTTGATCGACGAATTATACTTAAATTCTCTCCATGAAGACGAACAACAGAGTCATCGCATCTATGAGCAATTTTTCTGTTATGAAAAAGGAAATAATCTGCAATAGCCCCTAGTTTTTCGATTGCTTCAGTGTTGTCTGTTACAATTGGTTCGTCTGGAGGATTTGCGCTGGTCATCACAAAGGCTGGTTCATTTACATCATCAAAAAGCATCGTATGTAAACCTGTGTAAGGAAGCATGACTCCAATATTATGTAAATCAGGTGAGATGAGCTCTGAAAGATAATATTCTCTACTTTTCTTCAGTAAAACGATGGGCTTGACATAGCTAGTTAATAGTTCAGCCTCTTTTCTGCTCACTTCCGTAAAAGATCTTATGGTTTCAAGATCTCGAGTCATAATAGCAAAAGGCTTCTGTGACCTGTGTTTAGTTTTCCTCAATCTTTCAATGGGTTTAGAGTTGAGTGTGGAAGTGGCAATATGAAAGCCACCATTCCCTTTTATCGCAACAACATAACCTTCCTCTAAAAGTCTGCCAGCTTCTCTGATAGAGTCTTTATGTTCTGTAGGTTCTCCGTTGTTTGTGGTTAAGTAAACTCTTGGGCCACATTCGGGACAAGCCACTGTTTGGGCATGAAACCTTCTGTTTGAAGAATCTCTGTATTCGTTAGAGCAAAAATCACACATAAGGAAGCTTTGCATGGTTGTATTTGTTCTATCGTATGGAAGTCTATTGATTATTGTGTATCTTGGACCACAGTTTGTGCAAGTTATGAAAAAGTAGTTATGACGTTTATCTTTTGGGTCTCGTAGTTCACTTAAACATTCATCACAAATTGAAACATCCGGGGGAATTATCGATCCTGAGATTTCAGCATTCTTCGAACTCTTCATTATGGTGAATTGTTCAAAATTTTTTTCGTCTTTAAAATAGTTGGTTATTACACCATCGATTCGTGCAAGCGGAGGCGGGTTCTTTAAATCCTCAAGGAAATTTTTAACGTTGTTACCTTTTCCCTCAACGACAATTTCGACTAATGCATCTCCCCTATTTCGAACGAATCCTACAAGGCTGTTTTCTTTTGCGATTCGATAAATAAAGGGTCGAAATCCTACTCCTTGAACTATACCACTGACCTTTATTTCTACCCGCAGAGGTTTAGCCACTTCCACTTCTATGAGGAGAAAGATGTTTGAGACTATTAAATGGATTAATAACTAGCACTATTCGTTCTTCGTGAAGCCGATTTTGTTGGAGGGCTTTCCTCATTATTTCAATTTGGCTATGATTTTGTCAATCTTTATTTTATGAGTTTTTAGTGCTAATTCCTCTGGAGATATTCCTGTGGCTAAAGCAAGAAGTTCTGAGTAATGAAGCACTGGTATGTCATAGGTTTCATTTCGTTTTGATCGTAATTGAACTTGACCTATGTCAAGTGCTACGAAACAGAAGGGACAGAGGGTTGTGATGCAGTCAGCTCCTGCTTTAGTTGTGTTTGCGAGTTTTTCGCTGGCGAGGTCGAGAGCGATTTCATCTGAGATTTCGCAGCCTCCACAACTAGCAGCCCAGTAGAACGCAAACTTAAATTTCTCCGGTTTTTTACTCATCATCTCACCGTGATTTTATACATTCATATGAAAAATTAATAAAACATTCGACAAAAATCAAACGTTTGACACTTAGATAAAAGTGAATATTGACACCCTTATTATTTTAAAGAGGAAGTTCTTTGATTGAATCCATTAAATAGTAACCGAACAGAAGACGAATTACAGAACTGGCTTACAGAAGCACATAAAGTCGTCGTTGCCGGTGTTGGAAATCCTCTTAGAAAGGACGATTTTGTAGGAACAAAAATAGTGAAAAAACTACAAGGTAAAGTCTCAAAATCTGTTTTCCTTGTAGAATGCGAAACTGTTCCCGAAAGTTACATAGGAAAAATAGTGGATTTCGAACCTTCACACATATTGATTATAGATGCAGCCCTTTTGAAGCAAAAACCTGGCTCCATGAAACTTTTTGCACCTAATGAAATCATTGGGAAAACCGCAATCTCTACGCATTCGCTTCCACTTCGAATATTCTGCGATTTCCTTGAAAAAACAACAGGAGCAAAGATCTCACTTTTACTAATACAGCCTAAGGAAACAGATTTTGGAGAAGGTCTAACAATAGAAGTTAACCATGCAGCAATTAAAATAGCTGATATTCTTACAAAGCTTCTTCCGTAGAAGTCATGGATTCAAAGCCAAGTCTTCATAAATTTGCGAACAACAGATCGGATAAAAGAACGTCTTCAATCCCATTGACATAGCGAGTTCAATGGCTTCTTCAGATGGAAAAGCAATAGCGTTAACTCCAGCCTTAACAGCGAGTGTATCTGTTTTTACACGATGAGCTCCTAGAGGCCTCATGCATCCAAGAGCTAAAGGAACCTTTGGCATTGTTAACCTAGCAGCAACTAATACTTTCATGACATCTTCTGGTTCTGGAGGGGCGACTTTTTCCATTAAAGTCCCTTTTATCGTCGTTAAGGCGATAATGACAATGGCTGATGGCAAATATTTTGAGATCATACTGACAGCTTTATATTCGCCTTTGAGTTTCCCGTAATGAAGCCCGACAAGTATGTGAGGGACGATTGGTATTCCCGAGTTATGTAATGCTTTAAGGGATTGTTCATAATCTTCGACTGTTGCATCTATATGATAGATGGCTTTTATCGTCTCGTTTGAGCCAATGACGTCAATTAAAGCAGCATCTACTCCTGCGGATTTGAGGTTCTGAGCAGTTTCAAAATCTATCAGGCCAGCGTGTACGATAATTTTTAATCCGAGGTTCTTTTTTATTTGAGCCATAGCATCTGTGAAGCGATTTAACGGTACAGAACCATCTGGCAAGCAACCACCGCTAATGAGACAGCCAACACCTCCATTCTCTTTTATCTTCTTGCAAACTTTCATTAATTTTTCAGGTGTTTTTGCTGAAATCATCCCTTTCAGCAGTCTACCTTGACAATGATCACAGTTTAAGGCACAAACGGTTCCTGTGATAGAAATTGAAGGAAAAGAATCCGGTGAAGGCTGAAAATGAGAAGACTTGTAGTAAGCGAATGTTGGCGCGTAGAACCTAATCTGCTTTTTGAAGTTGCGCCAACTTATTTCTCTTGAAGTTTCTAACCATTCCTCTAAAGCTTCATTATTCAAATTTAATAGCTTAGAAAGATGGTTATATGAGGTCAGTTTACCTTTTCCTCCAACTACTCAT
>JAGMEO010000036.1 GCA_023128135.1 Candidatus Bathyarchaeota archaeon
GTAGACGTATAGACCAGTTTGATCTGTCTCGTCAGGAGCCGTATTTGCTACTGAGCCGTCTACTTCATAGTTCGTGTAAAAAGAACCACTTGGATTTTGAACTTCCTTAGCAAACAGTAAAGCATCTCTAGCCTCCTCCACATAGCCTAATAGGTCGAACACCATACTGAAGAATACAAGGTCTCTAACCCAAACGTGTAGATAGTATGGATGAAATTCCCATCGTGAATATGACGCCTCTCCACCCCATCTCATCCAGTGGGTTCCATCCATGCAAGCCATTACTGAGCCAGAAGGTCTATGAATACCCATCAAAGAGAACATCAATGACAAATCAAACATCTTATTCAAGTAGGGGTCAGGTGACTCAAGAGAAGCTTTTCCAAGCCAAGGTCTCCAGAAGCTTAGTGTAGTTTCGTAGTGTTGACTGGGTGGTTTTTGCTTGGCTACGTGACTCTTTTCAAGTGCATCCTCTGTACTATCGCCTAACGCGAAAAAAACATAGATCATCTGTGAGGATTCTTCCGGTGATAGTTCACCTAATTTCCATTCGAAACCACATGACTCTGTGTGGATGCGCCCCGTTGTGTTTTTTAGAATGTCGTTGTAGATTCTTTGTCTTGTATTCAATCCATGGAAATGCGTGACTGGGGGTGTCCAAGATGAAACGCAAACGTAAATGTCTAGATCTGGTCTTTCTACAACATATGCACTTTCATTCTCATACCATACAAAATCGCTGCGTTTGTTGTTTATCAAGGCTTCAAAATTAAGATAGAGGGTAACATCGCTCAATGGAACACCTGCAAGATTAGTTACTGAAACCCCCCAGACTGCTCCGTCATCTTCCTCGGAAGTAAAGAAAACCCATGAAAGCCGGATGTCAGGTTCATTAGGCGTACTCATGTTTATTCTAACAATAGGGGCTCTGGTTTCATAGTCAGCATATTCAATGTTTGGAAAGTCATTCGACCACTCAAAGAAAGACGCGGCATTCTTGGAATATCTGACCCCAAAATATGCTTCTGAGACACTGTAAGCGTAACCCCAAGAATCAGAATCTCTACCAAGCTTCATCCTGCTATAAGGACATAGTTCTGCGAGTTCCCAGGTTCCCCAGTTCTTAAGCTTTGGACTCCAAACTCGATGTAAAACAGCAACCGACTCTCCATTTGCAGTTATGAAGGCCGGTGTGTTAATTTCTGAGAAGCCTTGCTCAATAGCGTATTGATTAGTTTCAGGTTCTTCTTCAACTGCCTTCACAGGAGTATATAAATCACTTGAAAGACTGAGGACTAAAATCAAGATTATAATAAACGTAGCAGTCTTAGCGCGCGCGCTAGTGGTCCGCTTATCTTTCCACATCGATCAACACAGCTTGAATTCTATTTTGTCACTGTTGATTTAAGATTATGCGGGTGTTGATGTTAAATTAATCTTCTTAAGAAGAGGGAAAAAACACCAGTTGCAAACTTAAAGATTTCATTAACGCCTAGTTTAGATTCGCCTGCGCGCCTGTCTATGAATGAAATCGGTGTCTCCACAATTTTCAAGCCTTTCTCTTTGAATCGGTGAACCATCTCAACCTGGAATAAATAGCCTTCTGATTTTACTGTCGAAAAATCCGCTTTTTTTAGAGCTGAAGCCTTAAATGCGCGGTATCCACTCGTCGCATCTTTGGTTCCTAATCCTAAAAGGGTTTTAGCATAGAAGTTAGCGCCCTTACTTGTTAATCGCCGTCTTAGAGGCCATTCTGGCACCGATCCTCCTAGCACATATCTTGAGCCAATAGCAAGGTCGTTGTCTTCTTCAATTTTTCTTATTAGAGCAGGAAGGTATTTCGGGTCGTGAGATAGGTCTGCGTCCATCTCTACTACGATATCGCATTCCATCTCTAAGGCTTTATTAAAGCCATCCTTGTATGCACTTCCTATACCAAGTTTTCCTGGTCTTCGAAGCACATAGATGTTACCATATTTCTTTGACATCTTCTCAGCTGCTTCAGCTGTTCCATCAGGGCTAGCATCGTCTACTACAAGAATTTTCAGTGAAAAATCCTCGCTTTTTCCAATGGATTCAATTTTTGGTATAAGGTTTTGCAAGTTTTCTTTTTCATTATATGTTGGTATAACAATGATAATGAATGGAGATTTCTTTGTTTTTGACATTCAATAGCCCCTTTTCATGTTGATTTTAATAGGCTTTTAAAAGAAACATGAGATGAGTGAAGTATGGAAAGGGAAAACTTAACTATTAAAGCTTAAGCATCTTTTTTCAAATCTAAAAAGTGAAAAGTTCAATGCTGTCTATACCATTCCTTGCTTGTCTCGTAGTATTTTCCATCGGCGCCATTGCAACGTTTTATTTTACGCCGGTGATCGCAAACATGATGATGAAGAGAGGAATTTTTGGTATAGATGTACATAAACTGGATAAGCCAAAGATCCCAGAAATGTGTGGACTAGCAATTCTTATTGGAATTGCCATGTCTTCTGCGGCAGCATTGTATATTTCCCCTGAGTTTTCAACAGAGCTATTGGCTTTTCTATCAGTTGTTTTTCTTTCAGGTCTTATTGGCTATGTTGACGATCGACAGCTTTTAGGACCTCGATTGAAACCACTATTAACTGCACTAGCTGGTTTTCCAATACTTTTGCTTGGCATTTTTGATCCATACCCCGTTTTACCCATCATTGGAAGAACGAGGTTAACAATTGTTTATCCTCTATTGATCCCGCTTGCAATAGCAGTGCCAGCTAACGCAGTTAACATGATGGATCCTCTAAACGGCGTAATGGCAGGTGCAGGCAGCATTGTCACAACTGTCTTGTTGATTAGTTCTGTGTTTTTAGGTCGGTGGAATGCTGCTTTGTTATCGGCTGGGCTTCTTGGCTGTTTGCTTGCTTTTTACTACTACAACCGTTTTCCTTCAAAGGTTTTCTCTGGTAATGTTGGAAGTCTTACTGTTGGTGCTGCTTTAGGAGCGATAGTTATCATCGGTCGTTTAGAAGCTATCGGAGTCATAGCCATGATTCCTCACATCATGAATGCTTTTTATGGCTTGGCAAGTGTAGGCCGACTATTCGAGAGAAGAGAGATCACCGTCAGACCCATAAAAATCCTGAAGGATGGAAGACTTGCTGCAAGCTCAGATCCTAAAACCCCAATAACTCTAACAAGAACAATACTCGCTGATGGCCCAAAAAAGGAAAAAGACGTCGTCAATATTTTTCTTCTGTTGACTTGTTTTTCAAGCATCCTCTCGCTTCTAACATTGTTATTGATGGTGATCCCATGAATGTTGTTTTCTGGCTCTTGCTTATACAGCTCTTCGTGTGGCTAGGTCTGATAGGCGGATTATGGCTTGTACTAGAGGTAATATTACAAATTACGCTGCCAGTTACTGGATGGTTGGGAACATTTCTCACAGGAGCAGTAAGAATTGGTACAAGTGCAGGTTTAGCTGTGTTATGGCTTTGGCTTTGGAAGAAAATTGAATATGCCTATTTCTGGAGAACCATCAAAAAAAGTAGGAGAAATTAGGAAAAATCTCTTCTCAAAGTCCCCTCTATAATGTTAATGGGATTCTCCATTGCTGATAGTATATTTCGCGTTTTTTCTTTGAGACGTTTTTTCCAGACATCGGGCTTTTCTAGGACTTGATTTACTTTTTCTAGGATCTCATCTTTATCCGTCAGCCGAGTAACAAGGCCCTTCTTGATCAAGAACTTATCAACTATTGTTGATTTTGTGGGGTAACAAGATATAGTTGGTGTCCCAAGCAGAGCCGCTTCAGCAGTCATTGTTCCCCCCGCTCCCACAAAAAGAGACGAATAATACAAAAGACTTGGTCCATCTACAAGCTTTTCTGGAATAATAATCCTGCTTTGAAATTTCTCTTTTAAAACTTGAATTTGCTCCTTGTATCGTGGGAGAACAACAACCTGAATCTCTGTATTATATTCTTTGAGTAAGAATTCTATAATTTGAATAATGACCGTTACATCAGTTGGAACTTTCCCAAGGAGATAGGCAGCTTTAGATTCTTCAACCCTAAAAACAACAATGGGTTTACGATCATCCAACTTGAGATTCTTTAAAATATTTTCATCTGGAAGAAAGCCTTTGAGCCAAGCAGCAGGATCCAAAGCATCGTATTGTACAATTCTATCTCGCTCAATTCCTAGATTAGTCCAAACTTCCAGTGGAATTATCTTTGGACTGAACAGTTTTTTTGACAAGGGAACTGTGAGAAGAGCTACAGCAGTTGAGTGAGGAGAATCATTGATAGAGTAATGAGGAATCCCAAGGCCAAAAGCAGTTCTTGCAGCTTCAGGTGAAGCAAAAGCTACTGAAACATCAATATTCATATCACAGATGATTTGAGCAAGTCCAGCGGTTCTCTCAGCGCTAGCGACAAGTTTTCCTCTTAAACTTGATCCACCATGCTTTCCGACTTCAACCGCTTTTATTCCTCTTAATTCCAGAGCCTCGTTTACCTCTCGATAACTCCTCGTGGTCTTGAAGACTTCATGGCCTTCTTTTTCTAACTTTCCACTGAGTTCGCCAAGAAAATAAGCCTGTTTTGGCGTCAAAAAGTCTATCCAGATCTTCAAATGGACCCCTTCTTATGCTATTTAATGAAGATATTATATGAATTAACCTTTAATCATAAAAAAATCACATCGAACTAATATTATGATCTTTTGATTTCACCCTGGAATCCATGAAAACTTTAAAGCTAATTCAGAAGACAATAATCTAAATTTCAATTAATTACACGAGGGGAAACTTTGAAAACAATCATGGAAATGCGCCCAAATGAAGTTAAAGATAACATCAAGAATGGAACCTTGACAATATGTGTTGTCGGTTTAGGGTGGATGGGTTTACCAACTGCCTGCTTATTCGCTGATGCAGGTGGTAACGTCATAGGAGTGGATGTAAACGAATACGTTGTTGAGCAGATCAATAAGGGCAAAAGCCACATACAAGAGCCGAAAATCAAGGATTTGGTAAAAAGACTAGTTAGATCAAAAAAGCTCATTGCCACCAGCGACATTAAAGAAGCAGCCACAAAGAGTGATGTGTTCGTTATCATTGTACCAACAAAAATAGATTACCGGAAAAACCCTGATTATTCCGCTGTAGAAAAAGTAAGTAAGGGCATTGGCACCTCAATGAACAGAGGTTGCTTAATTATTTTTGAAAGCACAGCAGCGCCTGGCGTTACAGAGAACATTGTAAAGGAGACTGCTGAACGGGTTTCAGGTTTTAGGGCGAGTAAAGATTTTGGATTGGCTTACAGCCCGATAAGAGCAACCGCAGGCACTGTACTAGAAAATCTTCAAAACTATCCCAGAGTGGTTGCAGGCATAGATAAAAAAAGTTTAGAGTTAGCTAGCGCAGTTCTTTCTATGATAGTAAAAGAGAGAATGGTGAAGGTTCGAGATATTAAGACCGCTGAGGCAACAAAGCTTTTTGAGAACGTTTACAGAGATGTCAACATTGCCCTGGCAAACGAGTTAGCGATGTTCTGCGAAAAAGCTGGCATTAATTATATGGATGCGAGAAACGCAGCAAATACACAACCTTATTCCAATCTGCATGTGCCAAGCATTGGAGTTGGCGGACATTGTATCCCTGT
>JAGMEO010000037.1 GCA_023128135.1 Candidatus Bathyarchaeota archaeon
CCTCAATATTAAAGAAGACAATGCGAGAGATAATTGTTAACGTTTTAACAACCGATAATCCTATTAACCTGTTAAAAGTGGCTAACAGGAAAAAAAGTGAAGGCGAGCCTTTAGTAATTATTTTTTTTGGAATAAACGGTACTGGTAAAACCACCACGATCGCTAAGATTGCTAGATTTCTGATAAATAATAGCTACTCTGTTGTTTTAGCGTGTAGTGATACCTATCGTGCTGGATCTATTGAGCAACTTGGTGAACACGCTAAACGCTTGGGAGTGAGAGTTATAAAACATGATTATGGAGCAGATGCAGCGGCTGTTGCATTTGATGCTGTGAGCCATGCTAAAGCAAATAAAATAGACTCTGTGCTCGTTGATACGGCTGGAAGAATGGAGACAAATAAGAACCTGATGATGGAACTGGAAAAGATAAAGCGAGTGATCAACCCAACCTTGTCGATTCTAGTTGTAGATGCTTTGATTGGAAATGATGCTGTAGCACAGGCTAATCAATTCGATAATACTATTGGGATTGACGCGACAATCGTTACTAAGGTGGACGCTGACGTTAAAGGCGGGGCATGCCTCAGCATCTCTTACGTAACAGGTAAACCCATACTATTCTTAGGTAATGGACAAGAATATGGCGATCTACTCGAATTTGATTCTGAAAAATTTTCAGACTTAATCTTCTCATGAAAGCAAGCTGAACTTCAATGCCAACACTCTTCTTGGCTTCAACTGAAGATCCAGCAGGCATGAAAATAATCAACAAAATCGCTGAAAAATATAGTTTTAAAGACGCCAAAACAAAGTATGGAAGTTACAAAGTTCTATAATCTGGAAACGTTCTTCTAACACCTATTAAAGCGGGGGTTATTCACACACCTAAACTAGACGCCATCTCTCCGGTTGAAGCAGTTATTTTTGCGTCTAAACATAAGAGCAAAAGTAGGAAGCTTTACATTAACGGTCCATGTAACTGTTAACTTTACAAATAGCGCTTCTTATGTTGGAAACATACACTGTGAACATTATAAACTTGGAAATAGTGGAGTTTATGGTTGAAAAGACATGGTGTGTGTGACCTGATGGTTCTTGAAAAGAAAGGAATGATTGGAAAGGATAGAAAAAAACTGATTGACATTCTAGAGCAACTTGACATCGAAACAATATAGATATAAAGCCCCTGTGAAAAGGACTTAAGAAATAACAGTAAAGTTAAAAGATGTGCTTCATCAAGTTCTGTGAACACAGGGGTAGACATCATTGGGTTTGAGAGAGTTCTTAACTTCATGTAGAAGACTGTTACAACTATCTAGAAAGCCGGGAAGAAGTGATCTCTGGCAATCGATAAAGATCACAGCACTAGGAATTGGGATTATAGGACTTATTGGTTTCATTATAAGATACGTTTCAGCTCTACTCCAAGGCTTATCTGCGTGAAAGGCGAATTTTAATGTCAACTGAAAAGAAAACAACATCAATATACGCTGTGAGAACTACAGCTGGCAGAGAGCGAACTGTTGTCAACTCCATTTGGACAAGAGTAAAATCAAAGGATCTGCAGATTATGGCTATAATGGCGCCAGAAACATTACGCGGGTATGTATTTATTGAAGCCACAGGCCCTCATATAATAGAAGAAGTCACAACTGGAATAAAACACGTGAAATCCCGGGTCCCAGGTGTGATTGACCTCTCTGAAATTGAGAAATACCTTATCTCCAAGCCGGTCATTGAGGAATTAAATGTTGGTGACACAGTAGAGATCATCGGGGGACCATTTAAGGGTATGAAGGCCAAGCTAATGAGAAAAGATCAAATGAAGCAGGAAGTAACTATGGAGTTGTTAGAGGCCACATTCACATTACCTATTACCGTACATGCAGATTATGTTAAACTGATAGAGAAAGCTAAAGATGAGGCTAAAACCTCTAATGAGGAGGAGTAAAGATGGGTGAAAAAAAGACTCTGGATGCACTTATCGATGGAGGAAAAGCAACCGGTGGTCCACCTCTAGGCCCAGTTCTAGGCCCACTTGGAGTTAACGTTCTAGCGATTGTTAATAAGATTAACGAGTTAACGAAGGACTATGCTGGGATGAAGGTCCCAGTTAAAATAATCGTAGACACTGAGACTAAGCAGTTTGAAATTACTGTTGGCACGCCAACCACATCGGCTCTGATTGTGAAAGAACTCGGTGTGGAGAAAGGTTCAGGAAACCCGTTGGAAGAGAAGATTGGAGACCTCAAGATGGATTCGGTTATAAAAATCACAAATATGAAGCGAAACCAACTTCTATCTGGAAACTTGAAATCCGCGGTTAAGGAGATACTTGGGTGCTGTACTAGTTTGGGTGTCACTGTGGAAGGTAAGGAACCTAAAGATGTTCAGAAGGAAATTGATAATGGAGATTATGATCATCTTTTTAAAGAATAAAATAGTTCCTTATTAACCCAACATGTTATAAAAACTAAGTCGGAGATGCGTATGCCAGTCGAAAAAAAAGCTGTGGTTAAAGCTCTTGAGGAAGCAAAGAAACTCTCAAAAAAAAGAGGCTTCAACCAGTCCATAGATCTAATTGTGAACTTGAAGGACATTGATCTCAAGAAGCCTGAGAATCGGATAAACGAGCTAGTGGAGTTTTCTAATCCACCTGGCAAACTTGCATCTGTCTGTGTAATTGCATCTGGAGACTTGGCAATCAGGGCAAAGAAAGCTGGGGCTGACGGGGTAATAGGTCCGGAAGACCTGGACGCTCTTGCCAAAGATAAAAAGGCAGCTAAACAATTTGAGAAACGTCATGACTTCTTCATCGCAGAAGCGCCCCTAATGCCAACGGTGGGTAAAAGTATTGGAAGCGTTCTAGGTCCTAGCGGGAAGATGCCAACTCCTGTTCCTTCAAACGCTCCGATCGATTCTTTAGTAGATAGGTACAGAAGAATGGCCCGCGTTATGGTCAAGATGAATTTAAATTCCCAGGTCCGTGTTGGGGCAGAAGACATGGAGAACGAGAAGATAGCTGAGAATGTTCAATCAGTGTTTTCTAAGTTAGAGGGCAAACTTGAAAAAGGATCCCGAAACATAAGGTCAGCGTTCATCAAAACAACCATGGGTCCACCCGTTAAAATAGAAATGTAGGTTAAGAACAATGGTTTCAGTACTGAAGAGGGAAATCCCTCAATGGAAGATTCAGAAAGTAGATGAGTTAACAGGGCTAATAGATAGTCATGATGTTGTAGCCATTGCTGATCTCTATAAAGTTAGGGCGATACAGCTTCAAACCCTGAGAAAGAAGTTCAAAAACGACCCTCTAATCAGAGTGGCAAAGAACAATCAGACGAATTTGGCTATCAAGAAAAGCAGTAAACCTGGAATTGAGAAGCTTTCGGAACAAATTAATGGTCCCACCGTTCTCATCATGACGAGCATGAACCCGTTCAAACTGTCTATTCTTCTCGACAAGAGTAAGATCGTTGTTTCGGCTAAAGCAGGTGATATAGCTCAAAACGACATCATAGTAAACACTGGTAACACTGGTTTACCACCTGGCCCTGTAATATCTGAGTTTAGGGCGTTAGGTGTGAAAACTAGGATTGAGTTAGGCAGCGTCTTCATTGTAAGGAACACCGTAGTGGCGAAAAAAGGAGACGTAATTACACCCAAGTTGGCGAGTATGCTTTCAAAACTTGGAGTTAAACCATTAGAGGTTGGACTCAGTTTGAAGGCAGCTTACCATCAAAAAATAATTCTCACACGTGATCAACTACATATAGATTTGGAAACTATAAAAAAACAGGTGACCACCGCTTGGAACAATGCTTTCAACCTTACTTTTAAAATTGCCTATCCAACAAAAGAAAACATTGTTCACCTGCTCAGAAAAGCAAGTTTAGAAGCGAGGAGTTTAGCAGTAAACAGCACTTATCCAATAAAAGAGACGATACACGACATTCTGGCAAAGGCACACGCCCACATGCTCAGCTTATCTGAAAAAATAGAACCTGCTTCCAGTTCATCAAAATAGGATGCTTACATTTTGGAAAGGAAAACCTAAAAAAGGAGAGATTCTAAAAATCAGGAGGTGAAACGCAAATGGAATCAGTTTACGCAGCATTATTACTTCACAGTACAGGTCAAAAAATAAATGAAGCTTCTCTAAAGAAAGTTCTCGATGCCGCAGGAGTCAAAGTCACAAAAGCACAGATGGAAACGCTTACAGCCGCCTTATCTGAGGTTGATATCGATGAGGCTATCAAGTCAGCCCCCGCATTAGCGGCACCAGCACCTGCAGCTCCAGTAGCATCAGAGAAAAAAGAGGAAGAGGAGAAAGAAGAGAAGAAAGAGGACGAAGCAATACAAGGCCTTGGTTCCTTATTCGGGTAAGTCTTCTCTCTAATAATTTTTCGCCTTTTTCTTAATCCTTGAAGTTTAAAATTTATCTTAGGGGACAACTCTTTTTTTGTTTAGTATATGAAAGAGTTTATCCTTTGATACGGGGCTTAATTTAATACAAGTATGATATAAGAACCACACCAAAATGGAGGGAAATATTGCTGAGTGTTTCTGAGGATGATTTTAAAATTCCCTTCTTTATTGAGAACGGGTTCGTTAGGAGAAGATGTAACCAGTGTGGTGATTACTTTTGGACTCAGAACCTAGACCTAATGAACTGTGGAGAATCTCCATGTCAAGAGTACAGTTTTATAGGGGCTCCTCCTACCAGCAAGAAGTATTCCATGGCTGAGATGAGGAAGGCTTTTTTATCATTCTTCGAGGAGCATGGTCACACAATAATTAAACCTTATCCGGTTATCGCCCGTTGGAGAGACGATTTATACGTTACTATAGCCAGTATAGCTGACTTTCAACCGTTCGTGACAGATGGCGTGATCCCCCCGCCTGCTAACCCGTTAGTCGTAAGTCAACCTTGCCTGAGATTTAATGACATTGATAACGTGGGGTTGACTGCGGGACGCCACCTTGTCATTTTCGAGATGGGTGGTCATCACGCTTTCAACTACCCTGACAAAAAGATCTACTGGAAAGATGAAACCATTAGGCTTCATCATCAATTCATAACTGAAAGGCTTGGTGTCAAATCAGACCTTGTGACTTACAAGGAAGGTATGTGGTCTGGTGGAGGTAATGCGGGACCAGACGTTGAGGGCATCGTTAACGGTCTTGAGGTCTGTACTTTAGTCTTCATGCAGTACAAGGTTGTCGGTGATAAATTCATTGATATGCCTTTGAAGATTGTAGACACAGGCTATGGAATTGAGCGTTACACTTGGCTTTCCCAAGGAAGTCCAAGCGGCTTTCATGCCATCTATGGAAACACATTTGATAAAATAATGTCAATGGCTAGACTGAGCGATGTGGACGAAAAACTTCTAGTTGAAAGTGCCAAGCTGTCTGCTTTGATGAAGGTGGAGACAACTTCAGACAAGATGGCTCTGAGAGAGAAAGTTGCCAAGCGGCTTGAAAGAACCGCTTCAGAATTAGAAGCTGCGATGGTTCCAGTCGAAAGTGCTTACGCGGTGATGGATCACACAAAAGCCCTTACTTTTATGCTAGCAGAGGGCGTGGTCCCATCAAACGTGAAAGCAGGCTATCTAACCAGACTGCTGATAAGAAGAACAT
>JAGMEO010000038.1 GCA_023128135.1 Candidatus Bathyarchaeota archaeon
AGTGTGAACGTTTTTTTGTTTTCTTTAGAATATACAATTTTGAGATTTATGAGGCTTTCAAGTTCTTTTAATCTTTCAATGTTAACTTTTTCAGTGTTTAGGAAGGTGTTTTCAAGTTGCACCCAGCTAATTGGTAGCTGCCTTATGGTTGTATTTTTTAAGAACTTTCTGTATCCTTGCTCTCTGAGAGCTTTCCTTTCTTTTTTGGTTCTTTTTTTAATCACATTTGATGTAGACAAGGTGTATGTTCTGAATCCTTTATCTTTAACAGCGTTGAGTATGTGTTCTATCTCTTTTCTCTTTTGTATACCAATAACAACATTTGGGTTAATCTTTTCAGTCATTGCTACCTTAAAGTTTCTAGCTTCTTTTCCTTGTACCCAACCATCAGTATTTACGATAATGGTATCTATTTCCATCTCTTTGGCAGCGTTATGGAGTTTATCTGTTTCTTGCAATACTCTATCCTCTACGGTGTTTGGACTTGTAGAACCAATGAATCCTATTTTCTCCGCTTCAACAGAGAAAAGATCAGTTGTAGGTTTTGATAATACTCCTAAACTTATCGTAGTTGGTGGACCAATATCAGATTGCCCTATGTCTGCATCAAGAATAGCGATTTTTGAGGTTGAAATTAACTTATTAGCAAGAAATATGGAAAGTGTTGTTTTCCCACAGTCAACATTACCAAGAATCATAATCGTGCAAGGTTTTGGTAGTTTTGTCACATCATCCCCTATTTTTTTCCAAGGTGTAGGGATTGTACTTCCAGAAACTTCTTCAACATCTCCTCCTACACCAGTTACGATTTCAAAATTAGATTGCACATCAACTTCAACAGGTAGAGTTCGTCCCTTTCTAGCCACAACTTTCTCTTTAAGCGGTAACGCAGCTCCTAGGACGGTAGCCCTTCCTTTTAATAGAGTAATTGATACTGGGCCACTTGCCAGTATAGTTTTGTCTGCTTTAATAGTCTTAAACATGTTTTTCTCTCCTTATTGTTTGACCTTCTCTTGATGAGATTCTTAAAGCTGCGATTTCATCGCGTAAACCTCTTCTACGCTTAAGCCTAGTATAATTAGGTTTTGTTGTACCATTTTCTTTAACACATTCAAGAGCAATATCTGACGGAATAGTTTTATCCAACCTTTTTACAAGCCTTTGCCCATAGACCATAGCTCCATCACCAATTTTAACTACTTTTTCGCGGGCTTTGATTTCTCGAAGGGCTTTTGTTATTACAAATGTTGTTTTTTCAACATTTAGGTAATTACCTGTCTTAATTACAGCTCCATCTCCAATGATAGCGATACCAAATCTTTTTCCAGGGTCAACACCGATTATTAGTGTATCATACCGACTTTTTCCTTGGAGAATTCTCAAAGAATCTCCTATGATGTAAGCCGGATCATCTTTTTCATCGTATATAATAGTTTTTTCACAATTAAGAAATTTGGGCGGGCTCTCTGTTGTGACGACAACTTTAATATAAGGGGGAACCGGTTCTTCCGGTTTTAAACTGAGAAATTTGATCCTCCTTTTCTTTAATTCATTTACAAGTCTATAGTATGCTTTCCCTGATGCGGTGACAACCGCAATTTCCTCAACCAAAATTAGCACATTAAATTTACAATTATGTAAGAGCTTTTGATCTTTTCTGTTTGAAACCCTTGAAAGCGTTAAAATAGTGTTTTGCTCTTAAAATATTTACTTTTCGAATCTTCGCCTATATGTTGGATGTTTCAACTATGCATTTCATCCCTACAACCTGTCATTCAATCGATCAACTACTAGGAGGGGGAATTCCTCGTGGTAAAATAACCTTGGTTTATGGCGCTTATAATACTGGGAAAACTTCATTTATGCTCCAATGTTCAGTCGCATGTGCAAGGAAAAGGTTCAAAACACTATATATTGATTCAGATGACACCTTTTCAACAACAAGATTATCACAGATAGCTTTCAATGATTTAAACTCAGTTTCGCCAAAGATAATCCTGTTTAAGCCAAAGATCTTTCAAGAACAAGGCATCCTTTTCGAAAAATTAGAGAGATACATGTCCAACACAGTTGCTCTAATAGCAATAGACACAATAACTTCTCTATATAGACTAAGCCTCAAAGGACCTGAAGAGACCTTTGCACTTAACCGTGAATTAAACAGGCAATTAGCTATCTTAACAGAAATTGCTAAGAAGTATGATGTTGCTCTACTATTAACAAGTCAGGTGCATAGCATAATAAATGAAGAAAGGTCCTTAGGAAGGATCGAGCCGGTTGCTACACGTGTTTTAAACTTCTGGTCTCAAAACGTTTTATACTTAACAACCACTGAAAAACATCCAGTTCGAAGAATGACGCTTGAAAAACATTTAGGAAAGAAGGTTAAAGGGATCAGTTGTTCTTATGTCCTAACTTTAACTGGAATCTCAACTGATATAGAACAATGACTTCTTGAATCTATAGTTATTGGGGTCTAAAGTGAAAAAAGTATGTATAACTTTTTATTAGAAGCACTTAAGGCAATTTATTTTTTTCTTCCAGCTTACTTCGCAAATGCTACGCCAACAATGTTTGGAGGGGGAACTCCTATAGATTTAAATCATAGCTTTATTGACGGCTGTAGACTTTTTGGTGATAATAAGACCATTAGGGGCTTCGTTTCAGGCATCATTGCTGGAACAACTGTTGGCTTTATTCAGAATGAACTGTTCCGAGGTTTTATTCTTTCCTTTGGAGCCCTTTTAGGAGATTTAGTAGGCGCTTTTATAAAAAGGCGGTTTGGTTTTAACCCTGGTGACCCTCTCCCAGTTCTTGATCAACTAGATTTTGTTGCTGGCGCTTTTTTATTAAGTGTTAATTTCTTTCCAATTGATTTTACAACCCTTGTCTTCATCGCCGTGCTTACTCCATTCATGCACTTATTCATGAATATTGTTGCGTATGTTCTAAAAGTGAAAAGTAAGCCGTGGTGACCTAAAAACCTCTTTTCAGCCAAATTATGTATTCGCAGCCAACAAAGGCTAAAAAGAGCATTATGACGCCTATTATTAAGAGCATTGCTGCCTGCCTTGGTTTATATCCGTAACGCGTGCTTCTATATGATAGATAACCTCCAGCAGTACCTAGAGAAAAGAGAAGGAACGCAATTAAGCTCTCGCTCCAACTTTGTTCGTGAAGACTATAAGTGTAGAATATTGGGAAATTTGGACTTGGGAATAAGACTGGTGGTTGAATTATTACGTTATAGACGCCTCCAGACAGTAGGAAAAGCGAAACTATTGTGATTAAGAGAATTATCGATGTAGATGAAGGGCCTTCTAGAGAAACACCGGGTAACTGTATTTGTCGAAGTCGCCTAGTTAGTCTTCCAAAAAAAGAACTCAATGTTGCATACCGCCTTGTTTCCATTTCTTTGATAACTTTCCTATCCGAAAAGCCAGTATTTGTATTTTTTGTAACTAACCACCCCCTTGAAAAGAAGTTATATCTATCAATGTTGTGTAAGAAGATTAAAATACCAATTTCCATCTTTTAATGCTAACATAAACGGAGTCATTTGCTATGCCGCAAAAAATTTTCTGTGAGGATTGTAACGAACCCCTTTATAATAATTCAGAACTAACATCTCTCGAAGAAATTATTAGAAAGTACGATGGGAAATGTCCTAAATGTGGGAAAAAGTTAGTCTTTAACACCAAAAAGATCGAAATAAAAGTTCTTAAAAAGTAATTTTAGAGGAAAATCTTCATGTCGTTTCGCAAGATTCAAAATTCTCTAAAAAAAGCCTTTAATGTAGGCGGTTTATCAGTTTTTTCAAAAAGTTTTAGTTATCTAAGAACATGGGTTACTAAGGGTGACATAATCTGGTTTTTATGTTTCTCTTCAATATTGTTGGTCGCTGTCTTAATCCGAATTTTGCCCCTAAATTGGGGGTTTACCCTTTCAGAGTTTGATCCTTATTTCCAATACGACATTACAAACTACGTTGTGGAAAAAGGTTATCTTGCATGGTTTGAAACTCCGAAAATTGAATGGACAAAATATTGGTATCCTTGGGGCAGAAACATTGCTTCAACATCTTTTCCAGGTGTGCCCTTCACAGCTGCAGCGTTATATCACTTAATTTCTGCTTTGGGTATTTCAGCTTCTGTTTTAGACACGTGCATTATGTTTCCTGTAGTTATGGCTGTCTTAACTTGCGTTGTTGCTTACTTCTTTGGAAAAGATATTGGGGGGCGAGAAGTGGGTCTTTTCTTTGCTCTTTTCCTTGCGTTGAATCCAGCTTTCATCAGCCGTACATCCCTTGGATTCTTTGACACTGAAACAATCGGTATCTTTAGTATGCTTTTGGCGTTTTTACTCTATTTACGTTCCTTACAACCTGAAAAAATAAGGTTAGAAAAACTATGTTATGCAATTGCTGGTGGTTTAGCTCTAGGGTATTTTGCGGCTTCTTGGGGTGCTGCTCGTTATCTCTTTGGTCTAATTCCACTCTTTACGTTTGTTTTACTTCTCTTCAAGAAATATTCAACTGACCTTTTACTATCGTATAGTGCTACGATAGGTGTTGGTTTATTGTTAGCTACAGCTGTTCCTAAATTGGGTTTAAGGTATTTAACAGAGCCTCAGAACCTTGCAGCTTTTGGCGTCTTCCTTTTATTATCTTTAATTGAAATCACACAATTTTATGAAGATAAAAAAACAAAGTTGACAATCACAGCTCTTTTCTTCGGAGCTTTGGCTGTAGCACTTTTCATATCTGTGGAAACCGGCATCATTTCTCTTCCAGCTGAAAGATTTCTCTCCATATTGAATCCATTTCTCCGAGGAACAATGCCGTTAATAGAGTCCGTTCAAGAACATAGGCCTGCTACCTGGGCATCCATCTATTTCCAGTTTGGTCTTCTCATATTTCTAGTTCCTCTTGGCATTTACTTTGCTTCAAAGAAGCGAACGAACCATAATCTTTTCCTCATCGTGTTTACTTTGACAACCATCTACTTTGCCAGCTCAATGATACGGTTGACGCTGATAATGGCACCTGCATTCTGTGCCCTTGGAGCATTGGCAGTAGTAGAACTATTGAACGCATTCATTGACATTACAAAAAAGAGAACCTTTACTAGAAGAAGACTCCGTTTGGCGCCACATGTTGGGAAAGGCTTCAGTTGGGCTTTCTTCATTTGCCTGTTTTTGGTTACAACTTTAACTTTAACTAAAGGCATTGAAAGCGCAAATATGCCTCCTACAATTGCATCATCCTCTGTCCCTGTGCGTGCAAACCTCTACGATTGGGAAGAGGCTTTAACGTGGATAAGTGAGAGTCTTCCAAGCGACGCGGTGGTGGCTTCTTGGTGGGATTATGGATATTGGATAACTGTTGGAGGTAACAAATCAACCCTCGCAGATAATGGAACACTTAACACGACTCAAATTGCCCAGATAGGGCGTATGTTTATGTCAAACGAGACCGCGGCTTTAGCTATTCTCGAACCCCTTGGTGTAACTCAC
>JAGMEO010000039.1 GCA_023128135.1 Candidatus Bathyarchaeota archaeon
ACTTTCGCAGATAGCATTTGCCGCTGAGTTCCTTCTCCACAATCAAAAAAGATAAGTTCCTCTTTTCTTCGAATCACAACAGATGACAACCCTCTATCTATAGTAGGTAGTCCCCCGCCAGTGCCTAGAAATATTACACGCAGATACTTTGCCTCCTACTTTTTTCTTAAAACCGCTAATTCTCGTGTTAAACTTCGGTGTACATAAATAAAATGTTCTTCTGTTGCCTCTAAGCCTAACCTTTCACCTAACTCTTGTATCTTCACACCTTTAGGAGAAGAAATTGAGACACAACCTCCATTTGGGAGAATGTCGATAACAGATAACAAGAAACCGTGAATAATCTTTTCAACTGATGAACCGAGTGTACTTGCCAATCGTCCATAAGGCGGATCCGTGGCAACACAATCAACCCCTTGGAAATGAAGCTTCAATGCATCTGCAACAATGAGACCTACAGGGTCAAGGTTGTAATGTCTTAAATTTGTTAGACTTCCCTCAACCATTGAAGGTTTAACGTCAGACCCAACGATTTTACAGCCAATCATTCCAGCTTCAATCAGTATGGAACCAGTTCCACAGAAAGGATCCAATAAAAGAGAACCGGAAGTGGCTCTGCAGAGGTTAACCATGCATCGTGCAAGTTTGGGGTGCAAGCCTGAAGGATGAAAGAACGGTCTATTCTTCAATCTTCTATCTTCAAAAGATGTAGGCGGGACGTCAGCCATCTTGAATCCAAAAATGAAATAGCCATCTGTTATAATTCCAAGGAAAAAAACGTCTGGAGCACTCAGATTCACTTTTACTCTATTCGTTTTTTCTAAGATTTTTCCTCCGATTTTCCTCTCCAGTTTTCCAACGTCAAGCCTAGGAGTGTTTCTCTGGACACGTGCCACTCTCACAGCGATAGTCTGTCCTTTTTGTAAAAGAGTATCATAGACTGCTTCTCGGACTTTTTCTAGTATTTCAGTTTCGTCAGCTTGACATTGAAACAGTTCTATACCACAAGCCTTTGTATAACTGGCTCTTGAATAGACTTCGTAAAGGGCACTTTCATCTGCTTCAAGAGATAAGACTTGACATAGTTCTTTAACATTCTTGAAAGGAATATTTCGGGACTCTAAAATTGCCTTGATCTCTGCACTCGGTAGACTTCTATGTTCGCCTGAAAGATGGAAAAAAAGGCTTGGCAAATTGAACGCCTTTTACAAAATTTTATTTTAATTTAAATAATAGACTATTCTAGAGTAGCTGCCCTTCTTAACGCCTGAATAGCTGCTTTTACATCTTTCTTCCCATAAACTGCTTCCCCAGCAACGATAACATTAGCTCCAGCTTTGACCACTAACGGAACTGTCTCTTCATTCATACCTCCATCTACTTCGATATCAAGTTTTAAACCCCGATCTTTAAGCATCTGCCTACATCTTTCAATCTTAGACAAGACGTTGGGAATGAATGATTGTCCTCCAAATCCTGGGTTAACAGTCATCAATAAGATCTGATCTAAATCCTCCATCACATATTCAACAACGGTGAGTGGCGTGGCTGGATTAAGAGCAACAGAAGCTTTCTTCCCAAGCTTCTTAATGTTCTGTATTGTGCGATGTAAATGAGCACATGCTTCAGCACTCACTCCTAGAATGTCACTGCCAGCTTCTGCGAATTCTTTCAAATGATCATCTGGTTCTTCAATCATGAGGTGAACATCAAATGGTAAGCTTGTCTTATCCCTCATACACTTAACAACAACAGGACCGATAGATATGTTAGGCACAAATCGCCCATCCATAATGTCTACATGCAGGTAGTCTGCCCCTCCTTCCTCTGCTCTTTTCACTTCTTGAGCCAAGTTACTGAAATCCGCTGACAAAATCGAAGGTGCAATCTTTACATCCATGATCCTAACCATTCAAAGTTGTATCAAAGTCGATTATTAAAAATTGTGAATTTAAATAATAACCTAACAATGGACAAAAAATCTTATCTACAGGGGTACAGAAGGTTTTCCAGATTAAATCACAAGTTCAATGATGGGGGAAATGAAATTGAAGATAGCTGTACTCACAGGGGGCGGAGACGCCCAAGGATTGAACGCGGTAATCCAAGGAATATTATGGAAGGCTAAAAAGGAAGGTTATGATGTCTACGGAATTCAGAGGGGCTACAAAGGTCTAATAGAGGCAGATTTCAAGCCTATTAAACTTGAGGATTTTGAAGAGATCTTTAAAGTAGGCGGTACGATTCTGAAAACATCAAGAACGAACCCTTATAAATCAAAAGAAGGAGTGAAAAAAGCCCTCACGACCATTAAAAACAATTTTGACGCCTTAATCGCCATCGGAGGAGATGACACGCTTGGCGCTGCAAACAGACTTTCAAAGGATGGCGTGCCAGTCATTGGAGTGCCTAAAACAATCGATAACGATCTAGATAACACGGATTTCACAATTGGCTTCCAAACCGCTGCCGCCATAGCAGCAGAAGCAGTTCAGAACCTTCACACCACAGCAAGATCACATGAACGAGTTGTCGTATGCGAAATCATGGGTAGACACGCAGGCTGGATAACTATTTATGCTGGCTTAGCCGGAGGCGCACATGTAATATTGCTTCCAGAAAAAACCTTTGACGTAGAGTCTGTTTGTCAAGTCATTAAGAAAAGATATGACGCAGGCAAGAACTATGCTATCATAGCCTGTTCTGAAGGTGCAAAACCAAAACAAAAAGATCTAGTAACAGCTACAGCTGAAAAGGACGAATTTGGGCACATAAGGCTTGGTGGAATAGGTACAATTTTGGCCGATGAAATTCAAAAACGTATGGGCATAACTACTAGGAGTGTTGTGTTGGGTCATTTACAAAGATGCGGCTCACCAAACACGTTTGACAGAGTGTTTGGACTGCGTTTAGGTGTGAATGCAGTGAAGCTTGTGAAAGAGAAGAAGTATGGCTACGGCTTGAGCTTGAAGGGATTAAATATTGTCCCCGTGAAACTTGATGATTTGGTTGATAAACTTAAATTAGTGGACGAAGAACTGTTGGAGTTAACAGACATCTTTAGCGGTTAAATGAGGTGAGTGTTTTGGATTCGCATATTCAATTTTTTGAGAAACCTAGAAATCCTGTACCTGGAAAAACTCTTTTCGATGCCTTACAACCTCCTAGAGAAATAGTGTTAGCCCTTAACCCTAGAACTTCCTACGACGAAGTTGCAGGAATCCTTCAAGCCGCAAAAGACACAGAAAACGTGGTTATCCTTGAATTGGCCATTACTGAGATGAACACAGACATTGGCTACACTGGTTTGACGCCTTATACTATTGCGGAAAGGGCTAGAGAAGCTGCTGAGGAAGTTGGATGGTTTGGTTATGTTTTACATGCGGATCATGTTACAATAGGGCGTAAGACAAAGAGGAAGACTGAAGAGGATATGAACTACGTTAAGAATGAACTGGACGCCAGAATCAAAGCAGGATTCACAAGCTACGCAATAGACGCGTCTTACCTTTTCGATAGAGAAGGAAAAACTGTTGAGACCCAACTTAAGGACATTGTGGAAGTTGGCGTTGAAATGTTCCATTACATTAAAGACAGACTTGGCGATTTCCCGTTTGGAAAGGAGGGCGAGATTGGAGAAATAGGTATCGCTGAGTTTACAACAGTTGAGGAAGCCCTCCATTATCTTGGAGAATTAAAGAAGAATGATATTGAACTTAACTGTCTCGCCATCGCAAATGGGTCAAAACACGGTGTGACTTTGGACGCGGATGGCAAACCTGTTGCGCAGTTGACAATAAATCTGAAGAGAACCGTCGAAATAGTTGAGGCAGTAAGAAAAGCCGGTTATAAAACAGGGGTGGCTCAACACGGTATCTCTGGCACACCGTTCTCCCTCATCGCTTCAAAGTTTCCAAAAGGCATCATAAACAAGGGCAACGTAGCTACTAATCTGATGCTGAATCACTTTGATATATTCGAGATCTTTGAGCCCGAATTGTATTCCAAAATCTTTCAGTGGACTATTGATAAATACCATAAAGAGGGTGTTACTGAGAAACAAACATTCGCTAAAAACTCTAAATATGCTATTAAGGAATACTTTAACGAAATACAAAAGATCAGTGTTGACACAAAGAGGGCGATAAGAAGCAAAATCTACAATGAAACTCTGATAATGATGAAAGCGTTCGGAATGAACAAGACAGCTAGACGGATTTACGATTACATCGAAAAGAACAATATAAGCTACTGATTGAATAATTCATTCAAAACTCTCTTTTTTCCGTCATTTTTCAATTTTCCTTTTAGTTACAAGGAGAGGTGATTGAAGTTTGAAATCTTTGACTGAATATGTGTGGTTCAATACGAGAGAGAAACAAGAGTTCATAAACATAACAGATAAGATAAGCAAAATCGTGCCGCGAAGCGGAATAAAAGAAGGTCTATGTCTTGTCAATACAATGCATAACTCTTCAAGTGTTTACATAAATGACCCTGATAGAGATCTGGTCACAGATTTTGAAAACTGGCTTGAAAAGTTAGCACCACATGATCCTCCATCGCAATACCTTCATAATAAGGAAGGTGAAGGTAACGGAGAAGCTCATCTTAGAAAGCAAATCATGGGTCGGGAAGTAGTTGTCGCTGTAACTGAAGGAAAACTGGATTTAGGAACATGGGAACGAATATTCTATGGAGAGTTTGATGGGCAAAGACAGAAAAAAATCTTGGTTAAAGTAATAGGCGAATGATTCCTTTTTCTTAAAATATTGCAGATTTATATGAGTTTTTTTAGAGCTTCACAAATTATTGGGGCAATAGAGATGCTATTCACTTTATCAGGTATGGAATTTGTGCCAACTATTCCCTCTGCGCCTGCTGACATTATTCTTTTAAACGCGTCTTCAACAAAAATTGGATGAACAACCGCTACATACACTTTACTTGCTTTTTGTTTTTTTAGAACATTGATAGCAGCTTGTGTTGTAGCCCCTGTGCTAATTATATCGTCAATGACCACAACCTCTCTGTCTTTTACATCAAAGTCTTTTTCACAAATTTCCAGTTCTCCAGTTATTACATCTCTTTTTTTTTGCAGCCATCCACATCCTCCTTTCAGAATTTTGTCAGCCTCCTCGGCTAACCCTAATGCTCCATCATCAGGCGCAAATGCAAACGCTCCTTCCAGCCCTTCTTGTTTTAAATAGTTTGTTAGAAGCGGGACAGCTGACAGGTTTTCAGTAGGTATGTTAAACCAATCAAGGATTTCAGGTTCATGTATGTTTACAGTAATGAATCGGTCGGCTCCCGCCGATTCGATGAGTTCAATGGTGCCTTTTGCACTCACACACTCTCCAGGTCTTGATCTTCTCATCTGTCTAGCGTAAGCAAAAAATGGTGTAACAGCTGTGACTGATTTTGCGCCAAGTTCCTTTGCTGTTTTAATAAGAAAAAGAAGTTGCATCGTGTGTGTGTCTTGTGGTGG
>JAGMEO010000004.1 GCA_023128135.1 Candidatus Bathyarchaeota archaeon
GGTAAATGATTAATGGGTCGAAAGAAAAAAGTTGGAACAAGTGGTAGGTTCGGAGCAAGATATGGCTCAACTCTAAGAAAAAGAGTTGCTCTAATAGAGGTTACTGAAAAGAAATCCCATCCCTGTCCAAATTGCGAATCAGTGAAAGTTAAACGGGTGAGTGTTGGTCTATGGAGATGTAGAAAATGCGACTACACCTTCGCAGGAGGTGCTTACACCCCTCAAACCAAGATTGGTGAAATGACCCAAAGAGGACTAACGCCTTCTATATCTGAAGAAACTGAATTAGAAGAAGCTGATTAACAACTGCCTCGCGCACAATGTTAATATAATAATACAAGATTGAATGTTAAAAGTGAAAATTCTTGCAAGAGGCAACGATTTCGTTTGCTCTGCAACCTGAATATGCACAAGCCTTTTATTCTGCTTTACATCCTGAAACGCATTTTTCGCCAACACAAAAAACAAGAGTACAAATAAAATTAGATGATAACATCTTGACATTAAACTTCGAATCACAGGAAACATCGTCCCTAAGGGGAGCAGTAAACAGCTACCTAAGATGGTGTATTCTACTCCAGAATGTTTTTAAAAATCTAGCTAATAAAATAGAAACTTAGTAAACACCTATTTTCAGTAGAAATTTTTATTTATATTTTTACGAAAAGAATATTCGGAGAGAAATCAGTTATGACTGTTTGTGCGTTCGCTCACATACAAGTGAAGATGGGAAAAGCTAACGAAGTCATCGAAGCTATAAAAGCAGTTAATGGTGTTAAAGAAGCCCACATCGTCACAGGGGAATTTGATATAATCGCAAAGATAGAAGCAGATGATCTAAAATCTCTAGGAGATAAAGTTCTCAAAAACATCCACACCATAAAAGGAGTCTACAGGACAGTTACCTCAATGATAGTCACATGAAACCTTCCTTTTTTATTTGTTCAGAAAAAAGATTGATAACGATAAACACACTTTTTCGTAACAACTCCTTTCGAATTTGCATTTTTCAGATTTATGTATGTCATTTTTGTTGATTTGAAAGAAGAAAGCTTATAGAGAAAACATAATAAATAGGGCAAATGTTATCGATTGAGATAATATTAAGCGATCTATACTGCTTATTGGTATCAAATTCATTAAGAAATTGAGTTGTTACAATTGAGTGAAGGATTATCTACATTACCACCTCAATTACAAGAGCAGATCATGCGTTTACAACAGCTTCAAAGAACACTGCAAGTAGTTGTTACACAAAAAACTCAACTTGAACTTGAACTCACAGAGATAAATGCAGCATTAAATGAATTAGAGAAGATGAAAAAAGGCGCAGTAATCTACAAATCGGTTGGAAGTCTCTTATTAAAGACTGATAAAAAGTCTATTTCAACAGAACTGAAAGAACGAAAAGACCTAGTTAACACTCGGATAACGATTTTAACAAAACAAGAAGAAAGATCACGGAAAAAAGTAGAAGAACTACAAAAAAAGATACAGGCAAAATTGAAAACGACAGGTGTCTAAAACATCTGATAGTAATGTTTGGAAGCTAGGTTTCTCCGGGAATTATGATTAACTTCACACTTCTCACATATTTTGGCTAGTTTAACATTTGTTAATTTTACTTTAGTTTGATTATAAGTGTTAAAGTGTTTAAAAGTCTGTACGATAAAACCATAAGGAAAACAGCGATGCAGTTTAAAAAAATCCTTAATCTACTCGCTCAAATTAACGCGAATTTAATATCGATACTTTGTCACCACAACGCTGATCCAGACGCAATATTCTCAGCTTACGCAATGTCAACTCTCCTGAAAGTCATCATGCCACAACTAAAAATCGAGGTTGCAGCAGCACAAGGAGCGAGTAAGCTCTCAACACATCTTATAAATCAGATTCCATTAGAGCTAGTTGATATGCCTTCATTAGAAAAGGCAGATGCTATTCTTTTAGTTGACACAAATACTATACATCAGCTTGAAGAATGGAAAACGTTGATAGAGGAGTCAAATAAGCCGATTATTGTTATCGATCATCACGCCACGCACCCTGACACCGAAAATCTAGCTTCTATTTACATCGCTGATGAGGAGGCTTCATCCACCTGTGAAATAATATATGATTTTTTCAAAGAATCCAAAATGCCAATTTCTGAAAATGTTGCATTAGCTCTTTTTTTGGGAATAGCCTACGACACTAAGCACTTCGCTCTCGCTACTTCAAGAACATTTAGAGTAGTAGCGGATCTTGTTAAAACAGGAGTGAATGCCAAAGGAGCACTGTCATTATTATCTATGCCAATGGATTTGTCAGAACGTATTGCTAGATTGAGAGCAGTACAAAGAACGAAAATTAAAAAATTAGATGGTTATCTTTTAGCATTGTCTCATTTAAGTACATATCAAGCTTCTGCTGCAAGAGCTTTAATCTACATAGGCGCTGACGTCGCTGTTGTTGCAGGAGAAAAGAACGGTTCACTTAGAATAAGTATTCGAGCGAACGAGGATTTTTTCAAACAAACAAAGATACATCTTGGTAGAGACATCGCGAAACCGTTAGGCGAGTATCTTGATGGTATGGGTGGCGGGCACCCAACTGCAGCAGGCGTCAATGGTAAAGGAGATATAGAATCAGTGTTTACAAAGTGTGTAAACCTAATCAAAGAAAGAATATAATCACCTTTTTTGCATGGTATTATCTTTAGAATATCTGTCTGAAAGAAAATGTGGCGAGTAGAAAAGATGGTTTCACCCATTATCGAGATCGATGGTCTTTCTTATACTTATCCTGGTGCAAAAAAGCAGAGTCTATCTAACGTAACTCTATCTATAGATAAAGGAGATTTTGTAACGCTTACTGGTACAAGTGGCTGTGGCAAGACCACTCTTTGCAGGTGCCTTAACGGATTAATACCACACTTCTATGGAGGGGAAATCAAGGGAGATGTTGTTGTATCCAATCTAAATGTTCGTGACCACGCTATCAGCGAACTGGCACAACAAGTAGGTTTCGTCTTTCAAAACCCTGAAAATCAGCTATTCGCCTTATCGGTTGAAAGGGAGATTGTTTTTGGTCTTGAGAACTTGGCCTTACCACCTGATGAGATTAGGGAACGCTTGGAGTGGGCTTTGAAGACTATTGGAATTGAAGCTCTTCGCGAAAGATCACCATATGAAATATCTGGAGGACAACAGCAAAGAGTGGCAATTGCCAGCGTGCTTGCCATGAAGCCTGAGATATTAATTCTAGATGAGCCTACATCATCACTAGACCCTCAAGCAGCAAAAAATCTCTTCCAAGTGATCAGTAAGTTAAACAAGACTTTAGGATTGACGATAATCTTGGTGGAACACCGACTTGATCTATTAAGCACATTAACTGACCGGGTAATTATAATGGATGGTGGAAGTCTTAGAATTGAAGGGAATCCGAGAGAAGTCTTCAGCTCTATGAGTGCCAAGCTGATGGGAATTGGCATTCCGAAAATAGTTAGGTTGTACCAGGAGCTTGAGTCACCGCCAGAAAAACTACTGTTTTCAATCGAGGATTTTGTTGGATATCTGAAGAGGATTTGACACAATGATCAAAGTAGAAAACGTCAGTTTCACTTATCCATCCGGCGTAAATGCTTTGAAAAGCGTCTCTATTGAGATATCTGATGGAGAATTCGTTGCGATAATGGGCGAAAATGGAGCCGGCAAAACCACTCTGGTTAAACAATTTAATGGTCTCTTAAAGCCAGGTGAAGGTGACGTATATGTAGATGGACGTAACACGAGAGATCTTAGTGTCGCTGAACTCTCAAAGGATGTAGGTCTGGTTTTTCAAAACGCAGATCATCAACTATTTTGCGAAACAGTTGAGGATGAAATTGCCTTTGGGTTAAGAAATTTTGGTTTCAGTAACAGAGTGAATAAAAAGAGAGTGAAATGGGCTCTAACACTTCTAGATCTTCAAGAATACAGGAAGATTTCCCCCTTCATGTTGAGTGGCGGAGAAAGAAAGCGGGTTGCATTGGCTTCTGTCCTGGCTTGGAAGCCAAGGGTTATTATTCTAGATGAGCCGACAGTAGGCCAAGATCAAAGTCAGAAAGAGAGGCTTCTCCAATTTGTGAGACAACTTAACACTCAAGGTAACACTGTGATCTTGGTAACTCACGACATCGAATTTGTGGCTGAGTGTGACCCTAGAGTTGTCCTAATGTCTCATGGAAGAATCGTTGCAGACGGCCCTGCAAAAAAGATCTTAACAAATCCCAAGCTCATAAAAAAGACATCCCTCATTTTACCTCAGATAACCCAACTCTTTTTCAAACTAGCTGATCTCGGTTTCCCAAAAGATGTGATAAGTATATGTGAAGCTAAGAAATTGATAAACGACTTCGTCGCCAGAAGGAGTTGACTATGAAGGCCTTTGAAGGATTGCGGTTCAAAAGAACATCTTCATTCATACATCAACTTGACCCTAGAGTGAAGTTTGTTCTGTCTTGTGTAGTGTTCATCTTGGCAATAATGTTCACCGAGTTGCTACCATTAACCATACTACTCTCAGTTCAACTTCCACTAGTTTACTTAGCACATGTTCATAAAGAATGGCTGAGTTCTCTGAGAAGCAGTTTAATTCTTGCAACCATGATCTTTCTGACCAATTTGATCGTTGGCTACGTGTCATCGGAATTTCAGTTGACCAGCAGTGTATTGACATATTCTTCCTCAATGACTCTGCGATTCGTAACACTTGTAGCTTCATTCTCGATTTTCTTTTTAACCACCTCTCCCGACGATCTAGGATTGGCGTTGGAACAAAGCCACTTTCCATACGAGTTTGCCTTTGCATTTACAACAGCAGTACGGTTTGTTCCGGTTCTCGCAAACGAGGCTCAAATGATAATAGACGCACAGAAATCGAGGGGTTTAGAACTTGAAAAAGGAAACTTCCTGAAAAGAATAAGAAATTATCTCCCAATCCTAATTCCTCTGATAGTTAATGCCATAAGAAGAAGTCTGGAATTAGCTGAAGCAATGGAGTCAAGAGCGTTTGGAGCAAAAGAACATCGGACTAATTTATTTGCGTTAAAAATTAAAATGAATGATGTTCTCGTTCTCATTGTGACATTGACTATCCTAGCTTTCTCAATTTATATTCGATTGTATGTTCAAATTCCAATAGTAGAAATTCCAACATTTCAAATAACTTGAAAATTTGAGGTAACCTAAGAGACTCCTTCTCAAAAGTCGGGCGTAAATTGTAATTGAAGATAGTTAGAAGTGTACCAAATCATGCTAATCTATAAGACATTTTAATTCATAAAAGTTAATAAATCACAGTTGTAGATAGAGCCCATTTTACACGTAATGGTGAAAAGGATAATGCCTCGTTTTAAAACGACCACAGACATACTGAAGATAATAAAGAACAAAGATCAGATTCGTAATACTGGCATCATAGCTCACATTGACCATGGTAAAACTACTTTAACTGACTCCCTTCTAGCAGAAGCAGGTTTGATTTCACCGACCATAGCTGGTGAAGCTCGTGTTCTAGACTATCTTGAAGAAGAACAGAAACGTGGAATCACAATCAAAGCTGCAAACATTAGCTTATATTACGAGAGGAAGGGCAATCCTACCCTTATCAATATGATCGATACTCCTGGCCATGTTGACTTCTCTGGCAGAGTGACTCGTTCACTTCGTGCAATCGATGGCGCCGTTGTAGTTGTAGACGCCGTTGAAGAAGTCATGGTTCAAACTGAGACAGTAACGAGGCAAGCATTAGAAGAGAGGGTTAAACCAGTACTTTACATTAACAAGATCGACCGCTTAATTAAAGAACTCAGACTTACTCCAGAAAAAATCCAAGAGAAGCTTGGGAGAATAATTCAAGACTTTAACAGACTTATTGAAATGTACGCTGAACCCGAATTTAAGGAAAAATGGAAAGTAAATCCAGCAAAGGGAACTGTAGCATTCGGTTCAGCAAAAGATCGGTGGGGAATAACCACCAACATTGCAGAAAAAATAGGATTAACTTTTTCTGACATAATCAATGCTTACAAAAAAAATGAAGTTGATGCATTGGTCAAAAAAGCGCCAGTGGCTTCATCAATATTGGATATGATAACAACAAAAATGCCCCCGCCTCATGTTGCCCAAAAATATAGGGTTTCAAAGATTTGGCGGGGTGATTTGAACTCAAAGTTTGGAAGGGCAATGCTAGATTGCGATGATAATGGACCAGCAATCATGAGTGTGGTAAATATTAATGTTGATCCACGGGCTGGAGTTGTAGCAACAGGGAGGCTGTTTTCGGGAACACTAAACCCAGGAGACACCCTTTACCTAATTGACGCCAAAACAGAGTCTCGAATCCAGCAGGTTAGCCTTTACATGGGAGCACAACGTGAGATCATTGATTCAATAAACGCTGGAAACATACCTGCGTTACTAGGGCTACCCAAGGCAAGAGCTGGAGAAACACTTTCCTCTGTACCAGGCATTACACCTTTTGAAGCAATAAAATATGTTACAGAGCCGGTTATGACCATGGCAATTGAGCCAAGGTACAGTCGTGAATTGCCAAAGCTAATCAACACACTGAGAAGACTTTCTATCGAGGATCCCACATTAGTGACAAAAATTGACGAGGAAAGTGGAGAATATCTGATCTCAGGCATGGGGCAACTTCACCTTGAAATATCTACACTCTGGATTGAGAAAGCAGGAATTGAGATAGTTAAATCAAAGCCAATTGTTATCTACAGAGAGACAATTCAAGGTTCTGGAGGCCCCTTCGAAAGCAGATCTCCAAACAGACACAACAAGATCTTCACTTCCACTGAGGCACTAGATCTTGAACTTGTCAAAATGATAAAGAATAGGCAACTTCGTGAAGGTAAAGATAAAACCGAGATCGTTAAAACCCTCAGAGACCACGGTTGGACCGCTAAGGAAGCAAAAGGAGTATGGGCAATTGATGAACGAGGCAACATTTTAACAGAGATCACAAAGGGAATTCAACGCCTTGACCAAGTTAAAGGCTCAATCATTATTGGCTTCATGGACGCCATGGCCGGTGGTCCCTTTGCAGGAGAGCCAGTCAGAGGAGTGAAAGTAAAACTTGAGGATGCTTCAATACACGAAGACCATGTACACTTTGGACCAGCACAGATCATACCTGCAACAAGACGTGGAATATTTGCGGCGATGCTTACCTCAGACATCACACTTTTGGAACCATTATTGAAAATAAACATAAAAATACCTATTGATTACGTCGGAACAGTGAGTAGCCTCATCGCCCAGAAAAGAGGAAAAACCCTGTCAGTTGAACAACGAGAACATCTTACCTATGTTACAGGTGAACTTGCTGCATCTGAGACTTTTGATCTCTCAGAGGCAATGAGAAGCGCGACGGGGGGACGAGCATTCTGGGGAACAGAATTTTCAAGATGGGGAGTCGTTCCTTCAAGCATCCAAAAAGAACTCGTAAAAGAGCTAAGAAAGAGAAGAGGACTCAGCCCCTCACCCCCAACCGTTAAACACCTCCTTAAACCTTAAGGAAACCCACACTCAGAAAGGCTTCAATAAAAATCTCAAAAACTATTTCAACTGGTTAGCCACTCATATTTTTGGTTGCGGCCGTAGTCTAGCTTGGTCTAGGACGGGAGACTATTAGCCCAAACCCCCCAAGCTCCTATCATCAAATATTTTGATGGGAGAAACCCGGGTTCAAATCCCGGTGGCCGCACCACTTGAAATCATACCTGTCATACATATGAAAATTGTACTGGTGCTTTCTTTTTGCTCAAAACCTCTCAGTATTAGCAGAGAGGATTCCGTCAATAATTATCATGCATCATCTTTTACGAGACGAAAAATGGAAGGAGCTTTCTAAACCCGTGTTTAACGCTGCAAAAAAAGTTGGGCATAAAGTTGTGACAGCAGCAGGGTTTATGGGTAAACCTAACAAGTTTCTGGAATTTAAAAGGGAAACACTCTATAAAACCAAGCCGCCTGATGATTCCTTTATCAAATGGACGAAACTTCCTAGATTAAAACAAAAGAAAATACCTCCTCCTTTATAAACGGAGTTAAAAAAAATGCGATGTGTTTTTATTTCAGTCTTGGTTTCTTACATGGCAGGTGAGCAATGACGACTCTGGCCCATATGAGATCGTGATTTTGATCTTGAGTTCGTGAGCTCACCACACTTTTTCTTTGAATTTCACATCAAAAAGTCACAATACCAACATAATTCTTTCAAGAAACGACGTGGTTATTGATTTGATTTTTTAGAGAGGCAAAATATTCTTCAGCAAAATCGGTTTTACTATAACATGCTCTGCAGATACATAACATTGGAATATTCTTTGTTTCACAATAATCAGTGAATTCACATTCTTCACATACAAATCTGCTTTTACATATTATACACTTCTGAGCAAAAGCTATGTCATCCTTCAAAATCTCTGAAAGAACCTTCTTTATTTGATCTACATTACTGATGTCTTGAATGAAGAATGTTCTTGTTTTTTTCTCGTATCTAACTCCAATCCGCAGCAGTTCTATATACCTTTCTTTACCAAGATATGGTAGTTTGAACCCTTCTGTTGTAATTACTTTCAATTGTTTCTCCCTATTTCTTCCAAGTATCCAATCATTTCATTATCTAACGTAAGCCATGATGAGATTTCTGATGCGAGATCAGTGTCATTATTAAAGATTACCTTAAGAAACGGAAGGAAGTCTGTGTTAGCGGCTTTTCTTGATACGTGGCATTTTACACCTACTCGTTCACAGATACCTCTTCTAAGATTTCGTTCCGACTTGGTTCTTCCTAACATCATTATTTTGCTTGGCGGAAATCTGTAGTGAACCGGGCTGGTTTTCTCTTTTTTAATGGTGGAAATACCCGCTGTCATCTGTTCAATAGCGTATTTCAAGAGACTCCAGTTCTGTGTGCGTGCTATTCTGCCAAAGAATATATCAGCACGGGATATAGCATTGTAAGCTGAAGCCAATACTATTGGATCTGAGTATTGAAGGGGTAAATTGTCATGTATTGTATGAAGCATCATCTCATAGTCAATCTTCGAATTGTTGAAAGATTGTATTGCTTCTTTAACATTTTTTGCAAAAAAGATTCCAGTTAAAGCTTCCTGAACATCGATTTTCCTATCTCTCATACCAAGTCTTTTAACATCCTGGACTTTCAGTACTTTTCTTTCTCCTATTACAGACTGTAGATCATTTATTGCTGATCTAACATCTCCCCCACTTTTCTCCGCTAAGAAGGCAAATGCTTTAGCTTCAGCTTCAACACCTTCTTCTTGGCAGATCCTTTTCAATAGAGCAATAATCTTTGGCGGTCTCACATAATAGAACCGAATCATCTCGCATGAACGACGGAGCAATCTAAGTTTTGGGTTCCAAGGATCATTAGCAGCTAAGATAATGGGCACATTTGTTTCATCGATGATTTTAAGGAGACCCCCTATTCCACCACGATCTTCACGTCCAAATATTCCATCAACCTCATCCAAGAAGAGGATAGATCCGGCTCCATTGTACAATGTTACATAAAGAGAGCTCTCCCTAGCTATTGGTCCTGCCGTGGACATTATGGCGGTCTTAGTTCTCACATCACTAGCATTCATCTCTATCAGTTTGTAACCAAATTCATTAGAAACAACTTGTACAAGGGTTGTTTTACCAGTGCCAGGGGGACCGTAAAGAAGCACAGATTTACTGCCAGGTTTCCAGTGTTTAAGCCAAGTGATAAAAGTTAACTTGGCTTTCTCGTTCCCTATGATCTGATATAGGTGTACAGGTCTATACTTCTCGCTCCACATTTCATCTGGCATTTAATTTCTGTTTCCTCTTTCAACATTGAACTTTGTAAACTGTGCCAACAAAGCACTAAGCTGAATATCCTCGTTTGCACCCTCGACAAGACGAAAATCATATTCACCAATGATGTCAGCGAGTTCAACCTTTGCTCTTTCATCGAGATCAAGATTGAAAACTTCTCTGTGAATTTGACGGATAATATCTGTTCCAGAAAGTCCATACTTATTTAACAGTTCATACAGCTTCACTCTTGCTTCTAAAAAGTTTCCTGAAAGAGCTTTTTCAATCATCTCAAGTACTTCCTTTGGACTCGCTTGTCCAACAATTTGTAGAACAACCTTTTCATCAACATCTTTACCAAGAGTTGAAGCTGTCTGCAACGTGTTTATTGCTCGCCTAAGATCTCCTCTACAGAAGTCAATAATAGCTTTGACTCCATCTTTTGATAAAGTTAAACCTTCCTTTTCAGAGATCTCACAAAGATATTCTGCTACATCTTCATGACTTAAAGCGGAGAATCTGAAGATTGCGCATCGGCTCTGGATCGGTGGAATTATCTTGCTGGAATAGTTGCATATTAATATAAAACGGCTTATCCGAGAATTTGCCTCCATGATACGTCGCAGAGCTGTTTGAGCGTTTTTCGTCATCTGGTCAGATTCATCAAGAATGATCAAATTGAAGGGTATATTTCCGAGCGTGCCTGTAGCGTGACGGGAGAAAGTTTTCACCCTTTCTCTCACCATCTGTATACCTCTCTCGTCAGAAGCATTTAACTCGAGGGTGTGATCTCTCCAAGTTCTTCCTAAAAGCTGACGAGCAATACAAAGAGCAGCTGACGTTTTACCAGTGCCTGCTGGTCCAGCGAATAGTAAGTGAGGCATAGTTCTAGGCGTATTCAAGAAGCTCTTTAGACTCTTAATCGTCTTCTTATGATTTATGATTTCATCAAGGCTTTTGGGTCGATACTTCTCAACCCACATAACTGCGTCTTCTTTACTCGTGAAAGTAACCTCCATGAAAATATTCAGTTTAGTCTAGGTATAAGGTATACGAGGTATTTTACTGTTCGTAAGCTCCCGTTATAAAATTGATAATCAAGTATGTTTAGAAATGTGTTTCATCTTAGTCCTAGGGCTTCAAAGAATCCTCCAAGAACATCCTTGATTGACTGAATTAGTGTATTCCCAACTTTTATTGGTGTCTCCATCTTCTCTAACCTTGAAATCCTGTAGTATATCGGTGGGTGTGGGTCCCAAGATAGCCATGATTGAACTCTGTAAGCTGGGATCTTTTCTTCGTATTGTAATTTTCTGAATCCGATTTTCCTGAGCCCTTCAGCTAAAGCTTTGGGCTGTCCTACTTTAATAGCTGATTCGAGGTCGGCTCTTGCTTCAAAGAATTTTCCTATGAAGTAAACGAGGCCTAAAGCGAGTGGCAAGTAAAGGTAATAGAAAGCGGTGAACAGTGTATAGTACGAGATGGGTAGTGAGTAAAGAAAGGGGAAAAAGACATAGACTCGAAACAAATATTCCGAGATTTGTAATCCAAATAGGATGAGTGGGTCTCTGCCTTTTAGGTGGGCAAACTCGTGGCCTAAGATACTGAATATTTCATCCTCTTCGAGCTGTGCAAGTAGTCCGGTAGTTAAGAGCACGGTTCCATAGTTTGGGCTTGGACCAGAGGCAGCTGCGTTCGGTATCATTGAGTTAGAGACAACGATTTGTGGTACTTTGACGTTGTAGAGTTCTGCTCCTTTTTTCACAAGTTCGTATACGTTTACTTTTTTTGAAGAAAGATTTTCCTGTTTACAATCTAACCCATATCTGTTAAAAATTTCTTGAGCTGTTAAGCAGTCAAGGTCTCCTTTGGAAGCAATGGTCCTCTGGTATATCTCATTCTTCATTTGTACAAGGCGTTGACGATCAATCTTCTTCCTAAATTCTTTATATTCACTCATTTGCAACTCGTATTTCAAAAGGTGAACGGAAGGATTTCTTTCAGTGATTGTCCATTCGCCCATTCTTGCTACAATCTTCGGAGAAAAAATGACCAAGACAAATTGGAAAGCGACGAGGAAAAGTGGAGCAAACGTTCCAAAAGAATAAAAGATGAACATGCTAGCTAGCATGAAGAGCATAAACAAGGGAAGCATGCTATCGAAGAAAAGTTTGTTAAACGCTCCCCTCTGTCTGGTTACTATCTTCTCTGGGATAACTTCCTCGCCTTCAATCCAAGAGAAGTGTAGTGTTGTTTTTCTGACATTTTCTTCAAATACTTGGATGTTGAGCATTATGTCGTTTTTTAGTCGTTCAAGATAGGTTAAAGGAAGCGCCTCGTCACTCGGAGACATTCGAACAATGATTGGTCTTCTACCCACGATCTCAACATGTATGGACCATTCTCGAGTTGGTCCCAAGACAGTGAAAGTAAGAACATGTTCCCCCTCAACAGTTGTTATCTGTGCGTTTAGAAAGAAACGTTGATTTGGAAGAATCCATTTTGTGTAAATGAAATTTAATAGATCAGTAAGGCGTGCTTCCGTTACCTCAGTGTCTAACTCATAGGTCACTGGCATTTTCTTAACTCAACCTATTGTTCTCCTCTAATTAAATTTTTTTTGTTTGTCTGCTCGACCTTCCCGCATTTCAACTATCACAACAGGCATTAAATTCGCCTCAAACTGTACAATATGAAAATCTAATAATACCACTGAGTAAGCGCACAGCAATAAGAGATGAAAGATTATTATCTTTGTGCCTTATTTTGTATAAAAGAGGTAAATTGTTTTGAACGGTTCACCGTTGTACAGTGTTGAAGACCTAGATTTTGAATTTGAGAATACACCCACTCCGGTTGTTGCGGTTAAACATGTTCCGGAAATTGAGATAGCGGGGACAGTTGTTGGATCTTATGATAAAGGTAAAGAATTTAAAGTAAAATATTGGATTGCCCGGGAACTTATTAAATCAGGTTTTGTCAGATTCCTTGAGGGTTATCCTATGGATCTTGTTTCACTTAACAAGATTCAGTGGAAAGAGCCCATCCAGCCTGGGATGCGACTTTCCACCGTACCTAAACATTTCTATCCTAGATTGAGGAGGTTCCTTGTACTTCTTGAGGAAAAAGCTGTAAAGGATGTTTCTTCCTCTGAAAAATATGCTAAAGCCAAGAGGCTTTCTCAGGACATCGTTGAATGTAGATTGAAAAAACTTGTTAACTTAGCTGCCTTCCCTGTTCAAACAGATACAGTTCTTCAGACAATGTCGCTAGAAGAAAGGATTTTGTATGACGCAGTGTATTCTTTAGTGTCTGAGTGGAAAAAGAAAATATTGAGGTTGGACAGTTCTAAATGACAGAAGCAAAGACTCTAAATCCAATGGAACAATTTCAAAACTTTCTAGGTTCATTCACTACAGAAGACGGTGTGTTCAAATATAGACAGCGATTATCGCAGATGGCTGTTAGTGGTGCTAAGTTTCTTATGGTAGATTTTGGTGAATTGATGACCTACAACTCAGAGTTAGCTCGAGGCATTATTGACACACCCGACGATGTTATGAACTACATAAACGATGCAGCGTGGGCGCAGCTCAAGATTGAAGCCCCTGATTATTCTGAGAAGGTTGGAAAGGTAACTGTCAGATTTAGAGATCTTCCAGATACAATCCAGATGCGGTCAATTGGATCAGATAACATGGGAAAGTTGATAATGGTTGATGGAATCTTAGTCAGAGCGTCAACTATTCAACCTCTCATAGTTAAAGCAGTTTTCAAATGTAGAAAATGTGAACATGAATTCTCCGTTGAGCAGAAAGGCACATTCTTAGAGACGCCTATATGTCCTGATTGTAAGCGTATTGGTTCATGCGATCTACTGGAGAGAAAGTCTGAATTCATGGATTCACAAGAGATCAGGATTCAAGAGAAGCCAGAGGATCTTCCGCCAGGTCAACTACCAAGATGGTTGGACGTGAAATTATTTGATGATCTTGTTGACATCGCTAGGCCCGGAGACAGAGTCTCCACCACGGGAATGGTGAGAGCGGTTCAAGTCTATGGACGAAGTAAACTGAGAACGTTCAATCTCTACATAGAAGGAAACTTTGTTAACGTCTCAGGAAAAGAATATGAGGTTGTTCAAATCTCACCAGAGGAAGAACGCAAAATTATTGAGCTCTCAAAAGACCCTCTCATTCATACTAAACTGATCAGTTCAGTAGCGCCATCCATCTATGGCTATGACCATTTGAAAGAGGCAATATTGTATCTTCTGTTTAGTGGAGTACAAAAATTACTTCCTGACGGTATAAGGATTAGAGGAGACATTAACGTTCTTTTCATCGGTGACCCTGGAACAGCAAAAAGCCAGATGCTACAGTACGTGTCAAAAGTTGCTCCAAGAGGCTTATACACTAGTGGAAGGGGTTCAACCGCAGCTGGTTTGACAGCTGCAGTGCTCCAAGATAAAGGCGGAGGAATGACATTGGAAGCTGGGGCCCTCGTCTTGGCAGATAAAGGGGTGTGCTGTATAGATGAGATTGACAAGATGAGAAAAGAAGACAGGGTAGCCATTCACGAGGCAATGGAACAGCAGACTGTGTCAATAGCGAAGGGAGGTATCGTCGCAACGCTAAATGCACGATCTTCTATTCTCGCCGCAGGCAACCCAACACTCGGAAGATACGATGCATACCGCACCATCGCGGAAAATGTGCAGCTGCCAGTTACAATCCTTTCCAGGTTCGATCTCATCTTCATCATAAGAGATGAACCTGAACCGAAAATGGATGAAAGAATGGCAGAACACATATTGACCATTCATAAAACTGGAACAACACCTGTTCAGCCACCGATTACACCTGACATGCTCAGAAAGTATATTGGTTATGCTAAGCAGATCAATCCAGTGTTGTCCGAAGAGGCTGTGCAGAGGTTACAGGAGTTCTATCTCAGGATGCGTTCAGCTTCTGAAAGCAGTGATTCTCCAATTGCAATAACTCCAAGACAACTAGAGTCTTTAATAAGGTTGGCTGAAGCGAGAGCTCGCGTTGCACTACGTGAGAAAATTACAATCGAAGACGCACAGACAGCAATTCTCCTCATGAAGACCTCTCTGGATCAAGTTGGAATAGACACAGCCTCAGGAAGATATGACATCGACGTCATAATGACAGGGAAATCAAAGAGCGTGAGAGACAAGCTTCAGATAGTGCTTTCAACAATCATAGAAATGGAGAAACTCACAGGATCCGTCAAAGGGGAAGAGCTATTCGAGAGACTGGAAAAAGAGTATGACCTTAACCCTGCAGAAGCACGTAGATTAGTAGGGCAACTTGCAAAAGATGGAACAATTTACTCCCCCAGATCTGGAGAATATAAGAGGACTTAGCTTTCTGAGGCCATGTTTTGAAAATAGCTGATCTGCCAATTCCTGAAGAAGCAAAACAGATCATTGAAAAGTCAGGGTTCACCGACCTTTATCCTCCGCAAAAGGAAGCTATCGAAGCTGGTGTTCTGGACGGAAAAAACCTTGTGCTGGCGAGTCCTACTGCAAGCGGAAAAACTCTGGTAGCGGAACTTTGCGCTATTAAACATATTGTTGAGAGAGGCGGTAAGGTTCTTTACCTTACCCCGCTTCGAGCCTTAGCATCCGAAAAATACGACGATTTTCGAAAGTACACAGCTTTAAAAAGAAAAGATGGCAGAAAGCTTCGTTTAGGAATCAGCACCGGTGATTACGATGGCTCTGACCCTTGGCTGAGCAGGTATGACATCATTATTTCTACAAACGAAAAAGCTGATAGTCTACTACGTCATCGAGTGGACTGGATTAATGACGTAACCCTTGTTGTCGCAGATGAGATTCACTTGTTGAATAACGGAGGCAGAGGTCCAACTTTGGAGGTTACTCTTGTAAGGCTTATGGAGGTGAATCCTAAGCTTCAGATTCTAGCTCTAAGTGCAACTGTGAGAAATGCAGATGAAATCGCTGAGTGGCTAAAAGCAGGCGCAATAACTACAGAGTGGAGGCCTGTTAAGCTAATGGAAGGAGTTAGCTTTGGAGATCAAGCTGAGTTTAATGATGGTAGCTCCATAGAGATTGGTGAAGCTGATAACAATCCAGCTATTAATCTTGCCTTAGACATCGTAAATCAAGGTGGTCAAGCATTAATTTTTGCAGAGACTAGACGAAGAGCTGTCGCGTTCGCACGGAAAGCAGCAAAAGCAGTCAATAAATGCCTTTCAAGTCGATCTAAACTAGCGCTCAAAACCACTTCGGAGAAAGTTCTCTCAGCAGGGGAGAAGACGAGAATCAGCAATCTCTTGGCAAACTTAGTTTCTCAAGGAGTTGCTTTTCATCACGCTGGATTAAAAGCTCAACACAGAAAGATAATTGAAGACGCATTTAAACAGAGAAAACTCAAGATAATATCTGCCACTCCAACCTTAGCGGCTGGAGTGAATCTTCCTGCTAGGCGAGTCATAATCAGCAGCTACAGAAGATATGAACCTGGTTACGGATGGTATCCTATCTCGGTTTTGGAATACAAACAAATGAGCGGACGAGCAGGAAGGCCTAAATATGACAAGATTGGCGAGGCTCTTCTTATAGCGAAAAACACTGATGAACAAGACTACCTAATGAACAGTTATGTCTTGGCTAAACCTGAACGGATATG
>JAGMEO010000040.1 GCA_023128135.1 Candidatus Bathyarchaeota archaeon
TATTATTTGATGCGTTGCAGCTTCGGAGGCACCTTCAACAGGGGCTGGGTTTATCTTGAACTTCAACCTTCAATGTCGTCAGACAAACAAAATTTTTTTCCGGACAAAAGAAAAAACATTGTGCCTACAATTACAGTAGAGAGGGTTATTAGTCTGGAGAAGGCGGTGAATATCCACATAACACGTAACAATTAACCAAGTTAAACACGCGAGAACTGCCTAACTATCGAATAAGACAATAGAAGATATGATCAGAAGATGATGAGTATCAAGTTAAATCTTTAACGATTGCATAAACTCCGCCCCAAGACAGATAAATAAGGTAATTAGATTATTTCTGTTAAGGTGTTGGTCATGACGGGAATCGTCGAGAGACTATCGTGTTCACACTGCAATGCGCCTTTAGAATATAACCCTGGTGAGATCATCGTAACATGTAGATACTGTGGTTCTAGTAATGTTATAGAAACAGGTGTTGCATTCACACTTGAGCACTCAATGCTTGTCAATAATTTCGACTCTGAATCGGTGCGTAACCTTGTGAAGGAGTGGATGAAATCTGGCTTTTTAAAGCCAAAAGATCTAAAGAAGTGCTCGAAGATTACTGAAATAAACCTTTCCTATCTGCCTTTCTGGATTGTTCCCATCGAAGCTAGCAGTCATTATAGAGGATTGTTCGAACGCGCTGGACCTAGTATCGAAAAAAAGTCAGACATACAAAAAAGTTACAATTGGGTAGTGCTGGGACGGAAAGCTTCAGAATTTCCAACGAGAGAGTTTGATGTGCCGCTGAAAGGTAAGATCCCATTCAGCATTTCGAAAATTGGATCAGAAGCAAGAGTTCTGAACAGTGAAGTAGATGAGAACGAAGCAAAAGACATCGCTAAACAAGAGGTCGAGGCTCATCACGAGTTCCTTGCTAAACAAGAGGTTGATAGGATAATCAAAATAAAAACTACAGTGCAAATTGGAGACGCGGTGTATATTCACGCTCCTATATGGTTCATCACTTACGAGTATAAAGGCAATAGTTATCGCTTAGTAATTGACGCCTCAAATGGAGAAGTAATAAAGGGCGATATTCCTCCAATTGAGGAGTTTAAACTATTCTAAACCTTTTTAAGTCAACTTCCGTAATGAAGTTGAACACTAATTCATCAAATCAATTCTTCAATTTACAATAGTTGATGTTCAAAATGATTAAGAATATACTCGTTGATTACGATGACACAATTAATAACACAAGGTCGATTTTCATCTCAAAATTTGAGGGTGTCTTTGACTTAGATGGCAGGGAGGTTTATCATAAATTCATGCGTGATATACACATGAACATTATTCATCGAAAATACCCTGAAAGACATGACGATTGGGAGTTTCAAGGCAAACTCTTATGTGAACATTTAGGTTTACCCTACGATCAAAAAAAGATTGATCTGCTAAGTAAAAGATTTAACGAAGCCACAAGAATAATTCTCGAATCTCCAAATTTGTTCTCGGATGCTATAGAGTTTTTAGACGGATTAGCTGAAGCAGGGCTCGTCTTAAGCTTATCGTCTGGTAATAAGTCCAAAGAGAAAGCTGAGGTAATCAAAAGAGTCAGTGGTAAATACTATTTTAAATATATTCTGGGCTCTGAAATCGTAGGACACGATAAGATTAAACCTGAGTACTATAAGGAATCTCTTAAAATAATTGGAGCTAGTCCTCAAGAGACATTAAGCATTGGTGATAATCTAGTGATCGACATCTACCCAGCTAGTGCGGTGGGGATTAGAACCTTGTGGCTTAATAGATGGCGAGAAAATGAGCCTTCAAATCCTGGGATGAAACCTGACTACGAAGCTACTGATCTCATTACAGCATTGAATATAATCAAGAATATCGTGTAATTTTCAATTCTACTTCTCAAATGTATCGACGGATTCAAGAGCTTTATAAAACTTATCATACGCATCTTTAAACATAGGATCTTTACTCAGGGCATTCTTGGTTTCTTGGAACACTTTCATAAACTCTTCTGTATCTTCATTCTCTATGATTTTAATCAGTTTATGTGCCTGCCTAAGAAAATCTTTTAGTAGAATAGAGAAGTGGGTGTTTTCCATTTGTATCGTTGAATACAAACTGGGGTCTTCGCTGAAGACGCTCTGCGTTATCATTAGTTGCAAGGCTAATGTCGTTCCACCATACTTGGCAACCTCGAAATTTGAACTTGATACTAGGCACCCAAATAGTATGTTGATAAAATGTGGTAAAGCTAACGTGTATGCCATTACTCTGTCATGTGTCTCAGCGTCTTTAACGATGGTGATTGCAGCCCCCTCTTCTTCAAATAGTTCTGAAATCTCTTTCAAAACTTTGACGTCATCACTAACCGGTATAAGTATCACTCTTCTGTTGTTAATGTTCTTTGCACCGGGTCCAAAGAGTGGATGCACACTAATTGTACGTATACCCTGTTTCTGTGCGTCCTTTAACGCTTTGATAACATCTTTCTTCACAGAAGCAATGTCAAATAATACGCTTCCCTTACGCATGTGATGGGCTACTTCAGTGATAATCTTTGGACTCGTCTGTATTGGTGTTGAAACGACGACTAGATTTGCATTCTTCACAGCTTCTTTATTTGAGTGAGCAGCTTCGACTCCGAGCGATTTAGCTATTTTTGCTGTTCTTTGTGGGAATCGTCCGGAAATTACGACTTTGAACCCTTTTTTTACAAAAAATTTTGCGAACCATTGTCCCATCTTTCCTGTTCCGCCAATGATAGCTATCCGTCCTGCCATTTTTCAATCATCTTCACAATTCTATGTATGCCTTCCTTTATGTCCTCTTCGCTTCCACCAAGAGAAATTCTGAAATATCTTGTATAATCTCCAAATGCTTGACCAGGAGAAACTGCCACCTTCTGCTCAGCTAACAGCTTCAAAGCGAAATCCTGTGAATTAAATTTTTCAATATTAACACGGGGGAAGATGTACATTCCTCCATCTGGCTTCTTGTACGATAAAGGCGAGTCATCTAATTCTTTTGATGCGATCTCTACTCTTTTCTTCATTGTTTTAGAGAACTTCGTTAAAGTAGCATCATCTGTTTCTAAAGCTTTTATTGCTGCTTTTTGAACGAATTCTGGTACGCAGGTTGCTGAGATTTGCATCATTTTCTGCATTTTCTTAATTGTTGTAGGGCTAGATATAGCGTATCCAACCCTCCAACCTGTCATACCATATCTTTTAGAAAAGCTTTGAATGTATATGAAATCGTTACAACTCGTTTCCAGGATGCTTTTAAATGGTTTGAATGCATAAACATCGTAAACTTCGTCAGCTAGAATTGTCACGTTATTATCATTGGCTAGTTCTACAATGCTCTTCAGCTCATCCTCTGGAATAATGTTTCCAGTTGGATTTGATGGGTTGCATAGAATGAGAAGTTTTGTACCTGCGTTAAACGCTTCTTTGATCTTTTCGAGATCAATCTTCCAGCTATTGTCTAACACAGTGTGAATACGGTCAATTCTGGTTCTTGCGAGAATTGCGCACTCTTCGTACACTGGCCAATAGGGCTCGATGAGTAATAACCTATTAACTTCTGAAACAGTAGTTAAAATACCTGCGAATACTCCAAATTTTCCTCCTGGAGTTATCAGGATCTGGTTTGGTGAAATTTCAAGTTTGTGTGTTTGGTTTACTTTGTTAGCGACAGCTTCTCGTAACTCTTTTGTTCCTGCGGCAGAAACATACCCGATTTTTTCATTCGTGGTCAATGCTTTCCTAGCTGCTTCTTTGACTGAAGGTGGACATAGAAAGTTAGGCTCTCCAATCTCAAGTCGAATGAGTTTTTCTCCTTTCGAAGTCATTTCCTTAGCTTTCTCAAAAACTCCGTATAGGTACTTAGATCTACCTTCAGAAGTTATTCCCTGAACCTTTAAGGACTGAGATATCAGTATGTTGATTATTTTTTTGGAGAATTCTTCGCTGAGACCGATTGTTTTACTTATTTGGAGACTGTTATCTAGTACACTTTTCTCAACTTTCAAGTTAATTGGTGAGAGGTTGCTCTTCTTTTTAGTGTCCCCTATTCTTTCAGCTACATTTAACCTTTCATTGATCAAGATCAAGATTTTCCTGTCTAATTCTCGTATCTTTTTTCTTGAAATTTCTAGATTATTACTCATTCCATTTTTTCTCCAATATTTATGAATGAAGACCGCAGTATATGATCTGCTAGGACAGTAGCTGCGACTGCTTCAACTATTGGCACAGCCCTTGGAACTACACATGGATCATGCATACCTTTCACTTCAATTGTTGTTTCCGTCATTTTTTCAATGTCTATTGTACGTTGTTTTTTTGAAATTGATGGTGTTGGTTTAAAAGCAGTTCTGAAAATGATTGGCATACCATTAGATAGACCGCCTAAGATTCCGCCTGCATTATTTGACGTAGTTGCCACTTTTCCATCTTTTATGATATATGGGTCGTTATTTTCAGATCCACGTAAACGTGATGAATTAAAGCCTGCTCCAAACTCCACACCCTTTACTGCAGGTATATTAAACAGCATCTTTGCAATATCTGCGTCTAAGTTGTCAAACACTGGTTCTCCAACGCCAACTGGCACGTTAAGAATGATGCATTCTATTATTCCACCAACGCTGTCTCCTTCGTTCTTTGCTTTCATAATTTCTTGTTTCATTAACGCTGCAGTTTTCTCATCTGCGCATCTCACAGCGTTTGTGTAAGTTATTTTTCTTATCTCTTCTAAAGTAGGATTCTTTTCAGATTTGACTCCTCCAATTTCAACAGTGTGCGCTAAGATTTCTATATTCAAAATTTTTAATAGCTTCTTTGCAACTGCGCCTGCCATTACAAAAGCTGCTGTTATTCGACCAGAGAAACGTCCGCCTCCACGATAGTCATTAAATTTCTTATATTTAATCAAGGCTGGATAATCAGCGTGGCCAGGTCTAGGTTTAAAGCGATATTTCTCATACACCTCAGAGTCAGCCTTTTTATTCCATACTAACATACACAATGGAGCACCAGTGGTGTATTCCTTGAAAACACCAGACAAAAACTCTACCTTATCCTCTTCTTCTCGTGGAGTAGAAATTTTGTCCTGTCTGGGCCGTCTTTTATCAAGTTCTTTCTGAACTTCTTTCAAAGAGAGTTGCAAGCCTGAAGGACACCCATCAATGATTACTCCTACACACCTACCGTGGCTTTCTCCAAAACATGTTATTCTGAACCTTTTTCCAAACGAATTACCTGACAATTATATTCGCCCCCATAGATTGAAGATCCCTGAAGAAATCAGGGTATGATTTATTCACGCAGTTTGCTTGAAGGATCTTGGTCTTACCCTTGGCTGCTAGAGCTGCAACTGTACAAGCCATTGCAATCCTATGATCATTAT
>JAGMEO010000041.1 GCA_023128135.1 Candidatus Bathyarchaeota archaeon
AGATATAGTTTTTGTAACACACCAACACCTTCCATGTCTCATAAATTCTTTATTTTTAACATCATTCGTGTTTTTGTTAATATTTCTTCGATCTTGTTCCAATGTCCACCTTGCCAGTATATTTTCCCACACCCATTGCAGATCCAAAACTTATGGTATGTTTCGAAAGTTGTTGATGGCACTTTTCTTTCAATCTCAGATTTTTTGACCTCTCGGATGGGTGAGTTGCACGTTGAGCAACGCGAAATTGTGACATCAACATTAAGCTTAATGGAATAATGTTCTGCTATGTTGGCTAATTTCTCTATCTCATTCTTTCCATCAACTAAGTGTGATTCCATACTTTGTTTTTTAGCTTTCTTGAACAAAGCAACATCCTTGGTCAGTAGAATTCGACCTTCTTCTTTTGCGACCTCCAAAAGCTCTGTGTCGATGACATCTTTTAGATACACAACGTCGTGCCCTAACAAACGAAGCCATCGTGTAAGGCGTCCAAGCATACCATCAGTAACAAATCTCATAATTTCAAACCTGTCAAAAAAACATTCAATGAATCAAGAATATAAGATTCTTCCATTTCCAGGTTTCAATAGAATCTCTCCATCCTCCATAGCTAACTCGCCATTTACAAATACTTTTATGGGTTTTCCAATGGTTTCAAATCCATCGAATGGAGTGTATTTTGCTTTTGAATAGAATTCCGATGAATCAATCTTTGATCTCTTTTTCATATTTATTATCGTGAAATCAGCGTCAAAACCTTGTATAATCTGTCCTTTTTTTCTAATTCTAAAAATCTTAGCAGGATTTTCTGCTAATATTTTAACCATGTGAAATATAGATATTTTATTCTGGTTGACCTTTGTCAATAGAAGAGGAAGAGTTGTTTCTAACCCTGGAACACCAGGCAAAATTTTTTTCTCCATTTTTTCTTTTTTCTCGATCAAATCGTGTGGTGCATGATCACTTGAGATTATATCTATTTTTCCTGCAATCAATCCTTCCCATAAACTTCTAACTTCAGAGAAGGTTCGAAGAGGCGGATTCATGACTGCATTTCCTCTCTCCTTTTCAACTATCTTCCTTGTTAAAAGAAGATGATGTGGAGTAACCTCACAGGTAATGTTTGTTCCTATAGCCCGCGCTTCTTCAATTAATGACAAAGACTTATTCAAAGTAATATGACAAAAATGTAATTGGCTTCTCGTCTCTTTTGTGATTTGACATATTTTCTTAATTGCTTCAATCTCAGCTTCTGGTGGGTGTGCATTGATGTAAGCTTTTGCGGAGTAATCTTGTAAAGCTTCAAGTCTTTTTTCATTTCTATCTATGATCTGTGGGCTTTCAGCATGAATTAAAGTAGGTAAATTCACTACTCTATTCGCTGCTAAGGTTTTCATAAATATTCCAGTGTCTTCCAACACACTTTTTCCCAATTGATCATACGGATAGAGCTTCATACCAAAAGCTCCAGAGGATTTAAGACGCCTTAATTCTTTAATACCTGACACGTAACTTGTGAAAAAGCCAACATTCACAACAATTTTTTTCTTTGCAATTTCGATTTTTTCTTTTAGGCGTGAGACAGTATTTGTTGGTGGCTTTGTGTTGGGCATATCCAGAATAGTTGTAAAACCTCCTGCCAGAGCTGCACAGGTTCCAGTATAGAAATCTTCTTTATATGTTAATTCGAGATCTCGCAGATGAACATGGGCATCAATAAGCCCGGGAAAAACAATGTTTCCTTTAAGATTCATTATTTTTGAGCCTTTAGGTAAATTTGATGTTTTTGCGATAGTATGTATTTTCCCCTTATCAATTGCAATTCCGCACTCAATTATTCTATCTTCTAACGGAATCTTCACGTTTTTTAGAATCAGATCAACCAACAAGATAATTACCTGATCCAAATACAAGGTTTAAAGTTGAACATTATTAAACTACTTCATATTTCAACCAAGTGAGGCTTTTCTTTATGGATGTGACCAATTTGTTAGTCGTTGGTGTCGATATTTCTTCAGCTGCATATTCTGCTGAAAAGGCTGGTTATGAAGTTTATGCAGTTGATCATTATGGAGATCAAGACTTAAGAGCAGTTTGTAATGAATGCTTGTCAATAATCGAACAAAAGAAAGGTCATTCATGCGGTTTCTTTGCGAATGATTATAATCCTGAAATTCTCCTCCATTTAGCAAAGAATATCGTAGAAAAGCATGAGGTTGATGGTATAGTTATAGGCTCAGGTCTTGAAGACAACACCAACGTGCTTAGAGAACTTCATGATCTTACACCCATAATTGGGAATCCGCCGGCTACTATAGAAAAAGTGAGGGATAAACATACGTTCTTTAAGGAATTGGAAAGATTAAATGTGCCATGTCCAACAAGTAAAGTTGCTGTGGGCTTAGAAGCTGCGAAAAGAATTGCAAAAGACATCGGATATCCGATTGTATGCAAGCCAATAGTTGGTTTTGGTGGTACAGCCATAAGAAAGGCAAAAGATCAAAAGGAACTTGAAGATGCTTTTAAAAATATTTCAAAAAACAATAAAACCATATTAATTCAAAAATATATCCGTGGTAAACCAACTAGTGTATCCCTCTTATCTACTAATAACGCTGTTACATCATTAACAGTAAACGAACAACTTTTAGGCTTAGAGGAAACAGGGCAAACAGAACCTTTTGGGTATTGTGGAAATATTGTACCCCTTTCTGAATCTAAAAGTGTTATTGATAAGTGTAAAGAAGTCTCTGAAAAAGTCGTTAGACACTTCAACCTTATTGGATCTAACGGTGTTGACATAACTCTTTCAGATGGTGTTCCTTACGTAGTGGAGTTGAATCCGCGATTTCAAGGAACCTTGGAGTGTGTAGAAAGAGTGACACAACTGAACTTGATGAGATGTCATGTTCAATCTTGTGTTGAGGGAAAGTTACCAAAGTTAATGAAAGAAAGTGATGAATTTTGGATCAGGTTGATACTCTTTTCACCTGAACGATCTGTAACGCCGGATTTTAGTGTTTTCAAAGAAGTCAGGGATGTACCTCTTGAAGGCGCTGTTATTGAAAAAGGAGAACCTTTATGCTCAGTAATACTGATGGCTTCAAGTAGAAAAACTATAATGCGTAAATCATTCAACTTCACTAAACGCATTTTGAACATGATTTAAATATGAGATTATGTATGCAAAATGAGCTTGTTTCAATCGAAAACTTAAAAAGGCAAAACGGAAAATATTTATTCTGCTCCTAGAATCGAAAAGCTGCGTGGGATCGAGTAATTTTTGAGTGATACCGATTCGGGATAGTGTGAAGCCTTGTCTGAATCAGAAAAACGATGTACACCTGAATGTGAATTCTTTAGATGCGGGCAACGCGCCCTCGTCAAACAGAGATCCAAAATATACTGCCGATGGGCAGACGATGTCTGCGCTGGTCCTACATGTAAATACGCCATTTGTGCGAGAGGCCGTCTCTTGGCGAATGGTGTTTGTGGGTTTACTGTTAAGAGGAAAACTGTTGAAACTGAACCACAAGAGAAAAAGATCACAATAAAAATAAGAGGAAAGACTCTCCAACGATTAAAAGGGGAAGAGCTCTTTTAATCTCGAAGCGTCATTCGCTTGAATATCAATAAAAAAGGATAGTGGGGATGAGAGTTTTATTATATTTCTACTCTTCGTTTCTTTGCAATTAGGAACTCGCAGTATTCGGCACCTGTACCATGACATTTTGTCTCTATTACAACATAGTCTTCATTAAGCATCTGCTTCAGCGCGCCTGCGATAAAACCTGCATCTAGCCAACAGTATGTTTTTCCATTGTTCTTTGCGGAAACACAAGTGGCACAATCGTAGTTCCTCACCAGCAGAAAATTCTTCCCTGCGCCGTCCATTACAAGTTTTCCTAGGCTATTATTCATGTAAAGATCTGCAATCTGTGCTAAGGCGCTGCTCAAATCCTGTGCTTCAATTCCTTGGAATTCTTCAAAGGCTAAACTTATGCCTGCGTCATATAATACTTGCTGTGATTCTGCTTTTAATACTTTGATTATACTCAATATTCTGGTAGAGTAAATGGTGTCAACTCTCATCGGAAAAATCTTTGACAATTTTCTTTTTACCTCCATTGAGTGATTATATTTATTTTTCATCGGGAACTTGTTTGACATTTTTTCTGTCCTCCACTTTAAAGTGGTCTTGGATCGCCTGGACCTAAAGGCATTTTTTAATTCACCAATAGAGAATTATATGTAAATGAAATTTTAACATTTGGTTAACAAAGAAATAAACTGTAAAACACGCTTATTTCGCAAAATAATGCATTATTTTAGGTGATTGAACTAAAATAAGTAAAAATCCACGATATTTATTGACAATAACGTCGAAATATAGTTTATTTGCTCCTTTTTTCTTATATATGAGTTTTGACATATTACCCGTTATACATCGAATATGAAAAATATGAAAGTGACATAAAACTCGGTTGAAGACGATGAAAACCTCCACTAAATATTCATTGCAGAATGTAACGGAAAATGTTTTTCGTGAGTCTCCGTTAGGTTTGGTGAAAATTTCTGCCCTCATGAAAAGTGCAGTCTTAAAATCGCCAATTGATGAAGGCCAGAAAAACCAGTTGCTCTTTAATTTATGCAGAGGTTTTAATGATCCGAAAGATTACAGGAAAATTAGTCCTTCTCTTTTATCCACTATGACTCAAAAGGAAATTATCACGAATGCTTCTTTCAATTTCAGTAAGTGTGCGATTGCAAAAGCGATGTCCACCTTTTTTGAGAAAAATGTTCCAAAGTTCAAGAACTTAGCTGCTAGAAGGAAATTTCTATTCAACATCGCAAATCTTTCAGAGATTCTTCACAAAAAATCGTGGCAAGACCTTCAAACTACTCTTAGTCGTTTTGAACAAGAAGTTATTGACGATATTCTGAAGTTTGCAGATTCATTGTTAAAAAGCAAATGGACTCCAGAAACAGAGGTGCAAAAAAAGCTTAATGAATCTTACAGTGAATATTCTGAATATATAAAAACTATGGAAGAACTCACAGGGATCAACAGAGAGACCATTGATCGTTTTAGTGAAGATTATGAATTGGTTTCCTTCTTCGACCCATGGTACATGGAGAACGAGAAAACAAGATATTGGGGAACAGTCCATTACCCGATATTAAATGTCTTGAATATACAACCATCATACTTGTATTTTGATGTTTTGAGGAAAGGATTAGTGGCTCGTGAGGCTGCTCGCATCTTTCAACATCGTGCTCTAGATAAGATTGATTGGATCTATGAACAATCAGATTATTGTGCTACCAGATTATCCCTGTTTACCTTCTTTACC
>JAGMEO010000042.1 GCA_023128135.1 Candidatus Bathyarchaeota archaeon
ATTATATATGGCTTTCCAGATTAGTAAAGAGATAAACACCTGACGGAAGTATTTGCTGTACTAACGTCTTACGATGCTCCACCTGACGCCTTGATCGCAAGGTTGCATAATACATAAAGAAGAGCTTGCCAGAGGTTACACCACCAGCATGGATGAGCTTCACGAAGACAGGAGCGCAGGCTGAGAGATCACATAGAATTCTGACTGGTGGTTCGTTCAAATGGCCTCCGTTCTGAGCGCGCGCGATCACTAATACGTTTAACTTTCACTTCAGTTTCTCAAAAAAAGGATCTTGAACTTGAGATTCAATTGTTAAATACAATCTTCATCAACGTTTTTTATTTTTAGTCAGAATCTGGAATAATAAATTAGAAAAGAATTTTCTCAAGATTAACATAACATTTACGAGCGTATCCCCTAACTCAGGCAAAACAAGGCGGTCAATAGAGATTATTAGCAGAAAAACACCGAAGACACCGTAGAGATAACTCAGAGGGTAATGATAAGTCTCCACGGTAGGATTAAGAAAAATAACTGAGAAGGGAAATACATCGAAGAATATGAGACCGATAGTTAACAAGACCCTAGTTATGTTTAAGAAAAACATTATTACGCTTGCCATTACCAAAGCGAGTGTCTTTCTCTTATTTGTTCCTTCCCTGAGAGGTAAAACTAACCCCGCAAAGATTGCAATAACATGAATTCCCGTACATTCTCGCACAATTCCTATTACTACGCTTTTCAGGCTATCGCCAACCTGAACGTAAACATTGATTCCGTCTGAAAACCAAGTTGACAAAAGACCAAGGTGTGAAAAGATTATTGATGAAACATTAGCCGTGATTTCTTCTAGCCAGTAACTTGGCAGAAGATTTACTAAAAATGCTATTAATACTACCTCAAAAAAATAAATTATTACAAATTTAACATCATCAATGTCTTCATAAAGATGTGTTTGTTTCAACGCTTTAGATTCCTATGAGTTGAAAGTTGAGGAGTGTTTCAATTAGCTCATAAATTCTCCCAACATAACATGTTAAATATTGTGCGAATAATCAAAAGTTTGTAATGTTAATTAGACTTTAAATACTTCTCCTGGTTTTGGAACTATAGCTTCAAGCCCAAGATCTTCATGAATAATTTCTGAAAATCCTACGCAACTCTCTTCTTCGCCATGCATGACAAAGATTTTTGCATCACTACTCGTTTTTTTCACGGTCTCAAGTAATTGAGTTTGACCACCATGAGATGTAAAGTCAAAATGCTCAACCTCAGCTTTCACAGTCCCCATTTTACCTCTGATTATGAAACGTTTAGAAGATAGGAGCTCGTGACCAGGAGTTCCTGGAATCTGGAAACTCACCATACAAATTGCGTTTTCACTCCTTTTTGCAATCTTATTCATATAAAATATGGCGTTCCCACCTTTCAACATTCCAGCAGGAGAAACTATAACCCCGGGTTTTTTAACCGCTCTTCTTCGGTCACTCCATCCTTTAATAGATTTTGCAAGACGGAGGCTCTTTATAAATAAGTTTGGATCTCCGAGAAAACTAGGATGGCGAAGTAATATTTCATTAACGGCTTTAGCCATACCATCAATAAAGACGGGGTATTCAAAATTATTTGCAGCTAGTATGCAAAGAATTTCTTGAGATCGACCAACCGCAAAAGCCGGTACTAGAACTGTGCCCCCTCTTTCAACTACATCAGTAACCTTATCAATAAACGCTTTTTCAACTTCTTTTCTTTCTATATGATCCTTATTGGCGTACGTCCCTTCAGTTATTAAAATATCGACGTCTTGATAATCCCGATCAGCACCCTTCAATAATCTTGAGTCTGTAACATTAAAATCACCTGTATAGAACATTTTCTTCTTTAATGTCTCAATAAAAATCTGCGCACTACCAGGTATATGACCCGCGTTTAGAAGTTCTATACTAAAAGAGCCTATTCTGAATAACTCACGATATTTTTGGGTTACACTACAATTCAACATGTTTTGAAGATCTATAAATTCAAATGGAAGATAGTAACTTGAAAGTTTGATGAAGTCTGAAATAAGAAGTTTAGTAATTTCAAATGTTGGTGCTGTACCATAAACTGGAGTGTGACTTCTTATATGAAACACCGGAATAGCTCCTGAGTGATCTAGATGAGCATGTGAAAGAACTATCGCATCTACTTCACGTGGGAGAATATGCATAGGGAAACCTGGCTCACGAGCAAGCTTAACACCATAATCGAGAAGAATCTGGGTTCCACCGGATTTTACGGCAATAGCTGATCTACCAACTTCTCTTGTTCCACCAAGAAATTTTAGTTTAATATTTTTCGGAATCTTATTCACCAACCATTTGAAATAACCTATGATCCATTTCAACGCTTTAACGATTTCTTAGTTAGATTAGATCTAGTAAGAACTTGATGAACTATTAAATACTACTAGCTGTGTGGCCTAGTATTGTAAACATGGTGAAATAGTTTAAGCTTCAGCTTTCTCCTTTACAAATTCGTCATAGACTCTTTGAACACGTTCTGCTGCTGGGCCGGATCCTTCAATAATCCCTTTCTCATTGACTCTGATCTTATCCATAACAACTATTATGCCTGCTTCTTCGTAGAGTTTAACCATTCGTGGAAAAACCTTACCTAACCTTTCGGACAACGCCTTAAGATCAAATGGTTTTTCAACCATGTAGAGTTTTGCCACAATATTTCCATTTATTAAAAGACGATCCAAGAGATTACCATGTTCATCTTTAACATCAGAAAGGCTAACACTCATACTCCGCGGATTGTATCCAGTTAACATACCAGCATAAGTTTTACCATCTGAAGTAACTACTACCACACTTCTTTGAAGGAACATTCTTAATTCTTGCATAAATTTTCTTTCAGCAATAGATGACAATTCCTTATAACTCCTAAAAGGAATAGGAGTGTACAAAGATATAATGATTTCATCTATTCTATTTAATTGGATTATTCTTATAATTGAAGATTTTAAAACTAAATAGAGTTTACTTAGCGTCGTATTTTTTGGAATATTTTATTATCAACCGTATCTATTGTTGTAAAACCCCTTTCCATGTTAGAGATGATAGAAAAACAAGAAGATGGCAAGAGAAGCTATTTCAAAGATCAAAAATGCAGGAAAAGATAGGAAACTTACTCATTTAATTACGAAATAATTTCAAGGAATGTTTTCTCAAATCATTATACAAGACGGATTATCTATCATTTTGACTCCAAAGATGTTTAAAATCTTCCGAGACCCATATTCCCAGACCAGGTTTACTTTGTTCTATACATTCCACAGCGTCTGAAAAGGATGTTGGTCTCTCCTTTCTGAGTTTATAGTAAGTTCCAGTTGAACCATAAATATATTCTATTAGGTGTTTTCTGCAGTAAGGGACTAACTTCGTATTCTTCTTTACATATACCACTGAATATTGCCCACAAAAACATGGCAACCATAGTTCACCTAAAACTTCATTATACTGAGCCACATCAGAAATTGCAGATATGCAGTTTGAATTCGAATCTAATTTCAAAATTTGAGAAAATCAATATTTAACTAACCACGTACCACCTGAGGGGGAGGGAGCTAATTATTTTTCTAACGCTATTAAACATGATTCATCATTAGACATCGCAATAAGCATTTAGAACTCCTAAAGGAGGGAGTTAAGATGACCCTCTTCTTCTAATTTTTTAATCCAATCAACTTTTCCAATAACTTTCTTTTGTACACCATCGACGATACTGAGTATTTTTTCAGCAGTTTTTTTTTCAGTAATATTTGTCACATCAACTTCAGAAACCTTGTCAATTCCAAAGGTATTAATTGCATCAAGTAAACAAATGCCCAGAAGCTCAGCTAACACGTTTTCCTTGACCTTTTTTTCGTTAAAACCTCTTTTTCTAAGTACATTAGTTAAATTGTAAGGATTTTTTCTAAGTATAAATACGTGGGATACAATATCTGGAGGGACAATAACTGATGAATAATGACCCTCAATAATTATATCTTTAGAAGAAGACTTAAGAATTTCATTTAATCTTTTTGAAAGTTTAACCAAATCAGCAATTACTGTGTCTCTTTTCTTATCAACACCAAGCATCAATTTTTCCTTGATGACAAGATTATTCAGATCGATCCGTAATGCCTTTAACCTTTTTTCCAATACTTTAGACACTGCAGTTTTACCTACTCCAGGCGTACCAGTTAAAACTATTATTTGTTTGAATTCAATCGCTCCTTAATCAAGAAAATTGAAAGGGCTCTTAACACTGGAATAAGTAGTGTCAACAAATTAATAGGTTTTTTACTTTAGTTTATAATTGGTGCTCCGGCCGGGATTCGAACCCGGGTCACCGACTCGAGAGGCCGGTATACTTAACCTGGCTATACTCAGCAGAAGCTTCTTCTACCGGAGCCAGAAACACTACCGAAGCAGATTAAGAAGATTATGTGGAAAAATAATAAAAATCTTTTCAATTCTTTAAAAGCTAATTAATATTAGGGTAGCCCTTCAGGTGAAACGCCTCTTCCTAAAGATAGTATTGAAGGCGGTTTGGAAGACGCTATTACGTCGTCGATTCTAAGAATCATTGATGACACTTCAACAGCACCGTTTATTACTTGTTCTTTAACACTGTAAGGTTCAACTACATTTTGTTTCATCACATCGACAACTTCACCGGTAAAAAACGTCAACCCCCATTCAACGACCTAGGTTCATTGTTCATGCTAATATAACTGTATGACGACAACAAAAGATTCCAAAAATCCCATAAGACAACTTAGAGAGTGTTAAAGATGTTGATGTTGTCTGGTTTACGCAAGATTGGGTTACCCATGAGTTTGAAGTTGAAAACACGACTGGAATATTGTCTGCAATTGTTATAGGTTCTTACAGCCCAGATGGAAAAGTGAAAAGATACATCGTAATACCTGAAGAACGACTGAAAACCTTTATCCGCAAAATAAGTGTTCCAGTTTTGAAGGAACGAGTGTAAAAAGAAGGTTAGCATTTCGTTTTGTACGATAAACTAATAGAGTATTATAATGGCATAGAAAGAAAAATCAAAGTTGAAGCTATCATGGTAATTGCTCAGAAACCAGAATTGCCAAAAAAGATAGTTGAAAGTTTAGAACCATTTACTGCAGAAGATTCATCACAAAAGAGTTAACAGCATCCGTCAAA
>JAGMEO010000043.1 GCA_023128135.1 Candidatus Bathyarchaeota archaeon
AGATGCTTGATTTAGGGATCACTCCAGTTATGTATGGGGATGCTGTACTTGATGAAAAACTAGGTTTCACCATACTCTCCGGTGACCAAATTATCTCCAAATTATCAATTAGTCTAAGAACATCTAGGATCGTGATTGGTCTAGACGTAGACGGTTTGTATACAGCTGACCCCAAAACTAATTCAGAAGCCAAATTAATTGGTGAAATATCATTAAGAGAATTAAGAAGTGTTCTCAATAATGTTTCTGGGTCAAGTAATGTGGATGTAACAGGAGGAATGTCAGGTAAAATGTCTGAAATAATTCCTGTTTTAGAAAATAATATTCCTATAATAATGGTGAACGCCAACGTTCCAAATAGGCTTTTCAAAGCTATGAGAAATGAAGAAGTTAAAGGAACAAAATTATTTTTGGATTGAATTATGATGGCAATAATACGTGATAGAAAAGAGAATCATATAAGTATAGGAATTAAAGAAGACGTTCAAGCAAGGAGAATAACTACAGGATTCAAAGATGTATTTTTAATCCATCGAGCTTTACCTGAAATTGCGCTTCAAGAAGTAGACATGTCAACTTCCTTTCTTGGCCATAAATTATCAGCACCAATACTCATAGAATCTATTACTGGGGGAACCAAAAAAACAAGGGGAATTAACGCAGCTTTAGCAGAAGCAGCAGAGACGTTGGATCTAGCCATGGGGGTTGGAAGTCAGAGGACAGCTTTAGAAAAACCACAGCTTGCATACACATTTCAAGTAGCCAGAGAGAAAGCTCCTAACATTTTTTTGATAGCTAATCTAGGTGCACCACAGTTAGTACAAGGATATGGAAGCAAAGAAGCGCAGAAAGCGATAGAAATGATCGACGCTGATGCACTATTTATCCATCTGAATCCTTTACAAGAGGTAATACAACCAGAGGGTGAGACAGATTATAAGGGGATACTTCAAAAAATCCAAGAAATAGTAAATTCTGTTAATGTACCTGTAATTGTCAAGGAAACTGGAGCTGGTATCGCTGCTGAAGAAGCCGTCAAGATCGAGGCTACAGGCGTCAAAGGAATTGATGTTGCTGGTGCAGGGGGAACAAGTTGGGCAGCTGTTGAATACTTCAGAGCGAAAAAAACGAAAAACGGAGTAAGAGAAAGGCTGGGAAAAACCTTCTGGGATTGGGGTATTCCAACTGTAGCTAGTGTGGTAGAGACACACCAATCTACAAAATTACAGATAATAGCGTCAGGAGGAATAAGAAATGGCGTGGAGGTCGCTAAGTCTATAGCTCTTGGAGCGTCTATGGCTGGATTCGCGATGCCTCTTCTTAAACCTGCTACTGACAACACTGAAAAAGTTCTGGAGAAACTTAAGATTATCATAAACGAGTTTAAAACAGCAATGTTTCTGACAGGATGTAAAAACATAGAAGAGTTAAAAGCCGCACCAGTTGTAATAACAGGAAAAATGGCTGAATGGTTAAGGGTTAGAGGTTTTAACCCAAAAAATTATGTGGTGAAAAGACAATGATAAGTCAATTTTTAACTGTTCAACTCAGAGAATCATCCAGTCAAGTTAATGTGTTTTTAAACAGTATTATAAGAGCGAGTTCCAAACCTAAGGTACTTTATGAAGCTTCGAGACATCTTATTGATGCAGGAGGTAAGAGAGCTCGCCCCTTCTTAACTTTAAAATCATGCGAATTAGTAGGTGGCCGAATTGAAGATGCCCTGCCTATGGCAACTGCTATTGAGCTACTACACACGTTCACTCTCATACACGATGACATAATGGATGAAGATACTAAAAGACGAGGTAAACCTTCAGTACATGCTAAATGGGGGGTTCCAATGGCAATAACGGCTGGGGACCTACTTTTTGCAAAGGTATACGAATCAGCTCTTAATTTCGTTGACTCTAGGCGACTACAACCGAAGAAGATTCTTCAAGCTTTAGATCTAATCACAAAAGCAACTATCACCATATGTGAAGGTCAAGCTTACGACATGATATTTGAGAAGCAGGAATTAATCTCAGAAGATGAATATTTTGAAATGATCGGAAAAAAAACAGCTTCACTCCTAAAAACGGCAGCACAAGTAGGAGCAATAGTTGGTAGCGGCACAGAATTACAAGTGAAGAGGGTTGGAGACTTTTCGTATTATAGTGGTTTAGCATTTCAGATAGTTGATGATGTTTTATGTCTAACAGCGGACGAAAGCGAGTTAGGTAAACCTGTTGGTAGTGATATTCGAGAGGGAAAAAAAACCCTCATAATATTACATGCTTTAAATAATGCCCAAAAAGATCTTAGAAAACAAATTCTTTCTACACTTGGAAACGCCTCTGTTTCACCAAAGGAGATAATGTCGGTAATAGAAGCCATTAAAAACATTGGATCTATTGATTATGCTACTGCGAAGGCAATACAATTAGGGGAAAAAGCCAAAAAACACCTTTCAAATTTCCCTGACTCGACAGCAAAGAGGGCTTTACTTGAATTCAATGATTACCTCGTGAATCGTAAACATTAACTGCCTGTTTATTTAAGTTGTCAAGTGTGATATACTTATCTTTAAAATATTATTCCGAACATAACTCATGTAAGCTTAATGTGATGAATCATGCCAAAATTGAACATAGTATTAGGAAAAAGTGATGACTTTAGAAGAGTCTATACAAATGTTATTAGAGTTCAACCAACTCCAACCGATTATCGATTAACCTTTTATTTAGATTGTCCTAGAGAGCCGGTGTCTGAATTTGTGTTAGGTGAAAAGCTAAAACCTAGAGAGAAGGTTGTTGTTGATAGGCTTTCACAGGTGGAGGTGATTATACCTCTTAATGTCGCAAAGTCGTTAAGAGACATTTTATCTAAAAATTTACAGAAACTTGGAAAAAAAGATTCGCAAAAGAATGATAAATCAGGTCTGATATACACTTAAAACTCGATTTTTCTGGTTCTCATTTTCTTCATGAAACCTTTTAATTTGTACTTATGCAAACAATTGTGGAGGTAAAGACGAAGAAATAAAAGTAAGAGTCAAATGGATTGAAAACACGTGCTCTATCGCACATGCGATCGATAGTTCTCTCAGTTATTAGATAATTCTTTAATTTGGCGCCATTTTATTTCTCACACATATAGATAAGCTCAAGTTTCTTGGTTTAGGGAAGTCTTTTGACAAAATCAAATAACATAGAACTCATAGAGCTAATAAAGAGATTTGCTTTTCAGAACGCTTTGCGATATGGAGGAAAAGCAAAAGTCGGACCTGTAATAGGTAAATTATTTTCAATTAAACCAGACCTAATAGCTGGAACAGAAGATGTTAATGAACTGGTGGTGAAGGTAGTAAACGAAGTAAACACCCTCTCACTATCAGAACAAAAACAATTTATTATTGAAAATTGGCCTAAACTTTTAGAACCTGAGAAAGCTAAGTCTGAAAAAAAAGATTTGACGCCTTTACCAAATGTAGAAAAATATTCTGTTGTGCACACAAGATTCTGTCCAAACCCTGATGGAGCTCTTCATATAGGTGGGGCGAGAGCTATCATACTTTGCGATGAATATGCTAAGCGATATAATGGAAAACTAACTTTAAGATTCGATGATACAGATCCACGTACTAAGTCACCAATACCTGAAGCTTATGAATGGATTCGAAACGATTTACGTTGGCTAGGCGTTAAATGGAACACCGAAGTCTACCAGTCAGATAGGATGCAAACTTACTATGATTATGCAGACAAATTATTATCGCAAGGTAACGCTTATGTTTGTAATTGTAATCCACAAACATTCAAAAAACTTATTGTGAAGGAAAAAAACTGTTCTTGTCGTGATCTCCCACCTGAAGAGCACATAACAAGATGGTACCGCATGCTTGATGGCACATACGATGAAGGGGAGGTTGTAGTAAGAATAAAGACTGATCTTAATCATCCAAATCCAGCAATAAGAGAATGGCCCGCATTAAGAATCATTGATACCCACAAGTATCCTCATCCAAGAACAGGAGAAAAATTCAGGGTTTGGCCATTATTTGCTTTTTGTGGTGGCATAGATGATCATCTGCTCAAAATTTCGCACATACTTAGGGGAAAAGAGCACGTAACAAACACAACTAGACAGTTATACTTGTATGAATACCTTGGGTGGAACTATCCTGAAGCAATACACTACGGACGATTAAAAATCTCAGGATCCATATTAAGTAAATCAAAAATCCGAGAAGGAATAGAAAAGGGCGAATTCTCAGGCTGGGATGATCCAAGGCTTGGAACACTAATGGCGATCAGAAAACGTGGAATCACTCCAGAGTCTGTACGTGAAATCATGATAGCCTTGGGACCAAAGCCTGTTGATGTAACATTAAGTTGGAAAAATATCTATGCAATAAACAGGAAAATTATTGACCCAACTTCCAATAGATACTTCGTTGTTGTAGATCCGGTAAAACTATTAATTAGAGGTCTTGAAAAACAAATTTACACTTCAAATCCGCCACTGATTCCAGGGCATTCAGAAAAGGGGCAACGAACATTACATGTAATCCCAAAAAAAGGCAACGCTCATCTCTATGTTTCAAAAAAAGATCTAGAAATCTTGAAGTCAAATAAGATTCTTCGACTCATGGAATTATTCAATATAGAAATCGAAAAAGTGGGATTGAACGTTGTTGAAGCCAATTTTCATAGTGAACCATACTCGGAAGCAAAAAAACTAAATGCACCACTTATACACTGGTTGCCTGAGGAAGGAAACATTTCTGTAAAGATCGTGATGCCTTCTGGTACAACCCAGATAGGTTTAGGTGAATCTGATTTAAAAAATGAGAAAGCAAATTCTACTGTGCAGATGGAACGTTTAGGCTTTGGAAAAATTAACTTACTAAGCAAGAACAATGCAATTTTATTTTACGCCCATAGATAAGTGAAACCAACAAAACCTTATAAGTAAATATTAAATCATACCCTTAAGCCAGATCAATCTCAATAGGGTGAGGCCTCTTGTCAAAACCATTATTTATGAAATTTGACGTATCAAAAGAACTTGCGGAGGCGGCCTATGAAGCTCTCCAAGTAGCCCGAGACACAGGAAAAATCAAGAAAGGAACTAATGAATCCACTAAAGCCATTGAACGTGGAATAGCAAAACTGGTATATATAGCA
>JAGMEO010000044.1 GCA_023128135.1 Candidatus Bathyarchaeota archaeon
CAGATCAATGGGCTGATCTCACCTCAGATGATGAAGCTGAATACGATGATATCATGGAGATAGATCTTAATGCGTTGGAACCACTTGTTGCTAAACCTCATAGTCCTAGTAATGTAGTGTCAATTACAGAGGTTGAGGGTTTAGAAGTAGATCAGGTTTGCATTGGGTCGTGCACTAACTCGTCTTACAAGGATTTGATGACAGTAGCGTCAATAATGAAAGGGAAAAAAATGCATCAGGATGTTTCGTTGGTTATATCGCCTGGTTCAAGGCAGGTGTTAGAGATGCTTGCTAAAAATGGTGCTTTAGCTGATCTCGTCAGATCAGGAGCCCGGATCTTGGAAGCAGCTTGTGGCCCCTGTATTGGTATGGGTCAAGCCCCTTCAACTGGAGGAGTGAGTATAAGAACATTCAATCGAAATTTCAAAGGGCGGTCTGGAACAGCAGATGCGCAGATCTATCTTGTAAGCCCAGAGACTGCTGCAGCAACTGCTTTGAAAGGAGTCTTGAGTGATCCACGTAGACTTGGTGAAGCACCAAAAATTGCTATGCCAACGAAATTTGTTGTTAATGATAACTTGTTTGTATATCCATCTAAAACACCAAGTAAAGAGAAGATTATTCGCGGGCCAAACATTAAACCTGTACCCATCAGAGGAGAACTGCCCAAGAAATTAATAGGAGAAGTATTGATCAAGGTTGGCGATAATATAACTACAGATCACATCCTGCCAGCTGGAGCTAAGATATTGCCTTTAAGATCCAATATTCCAGCTATTGCTGAGCATGTCTTTGAACAGGTCGATTCAAAATTTGTACATAGAGCTAAAGAGAAGAACGGAGGGTTCATTGTAGCTGGTGAAAATTATGGTCAAGGTTCAAGTCGGGAACATGCTGCTATAGCTCCGATGTATTTGGGTATTAAAGGTGTTATAGCAAAGTCTTTCTCTAGAATTCACTTAGCAAACCTCATAAATTTTGGCATCATTCCACTTATGTTTCAAAATTCACTAGATTATAACAACTTATCAATGAGCGATTTTCTTGAAGTTGATATTAATAAGCTAGAAAAAGAACAAATTCTAAGAAATAGGACAGAAAAATTGAATATTCCAGTGCATCACAGTTTGACCCGAAGACAACTTCGAATATTGAGAGCGGGTGGTCTTATAAACTTCATAAGAACCAAGAAACAATAATTGTTTCAAATCCAAAAATTGAATCTGTTTTCGTTATTCTATTTTATTTTTGATCTTCTTGACTCATTCTTTAAGTCTGTTAGAACATTGAAAGCTCTTCCAACATTTTCCATTTTTAGAATTATTATCGTATCTGTGTAGCAACTCATTGTTTCTTCTATGTTAATGTGATTCCTGGATACGGGGTTGTAGAAGGCGATGGCACATCCCGGTATGTTGATTATTTCTTTAGGACTGTGGACTATGATGGCTGCGAGATCTTGTTTTTTATCAAGTATGTTTTCTGTTGTAAACATTGATTGAACTTCGGCGAACAGTTTTTGTTCAAATATGAGGGTTATAGCTGATGTTCCTTCTAAGATTTGGAAAAATTCATCTGAGTAACCTGCAAGATTTTCTCTTATGTTTCTTAGATTTTCGCTAGTTTTTTCTACAGTAATCTTTGCTACATCTGTTCTCAAGTTAATGACGCTATCAGCTATTACTTTCTTCAGATCATCGTGTTGGAGTATGTGTTTAGTTTTAGCTCTTTTCACTGAGGTTATGATGCCTTCAAGCTTTATTTTATATCCGAGTGTTTCTTCAATTTTAGGTTTTAGAATCCTAGCTATTGCACTATAATTTCCATAGTTACGGTTTAATGCGTCTTGGATTGAGAGATCGCTGTCTATTAGACTTTGTACAACTCTTGAGATTGAATTGACCAAAATTAGTCACTTTTTCTATAGAAAATGGTAAAATGACCAAAAATTATATAAGGTTTTTGATTGCTCAATAACGTTTCATCCTTAGAAAAAATGGGAGATAAAGTTGAAAGACCTCGTAGTCCTAGCGTATTCTGGGGGACTTGACACATCTGTATCAATCAAATGGCTTCAGACAGAATACAATCTAAATGTTATAACCGTTAATGTGGATGTCGGCCAAAAAGCAGACTTTGAAGCTATTGCAGAAAAAACAGAAAAACTTGGGGCAATCAAACATTACTCATTAGACGGGAAAGATGAGTTTACTGAACAATATGTATTTCCTGCCATAAAGGCAAATGCTCTATATGAAGGAAAATATCCTCTTAGCAGCGCATTATCCAGACCACTAATCGCCTCAAAGTTAGTTGAAATCGCAAAAAAAGAGGGGGCGTCAAATGTTGCCCACGGATGTACTGGTAAAGGTAACGATCAGGTTCGTTTCGATGTAACAATCAACTCCTTGGCACCAGATTTGAATATAATTGCCCCGGTTCGTGAGTGGAACCTCTCAAGAGACGAAGAGATAAAGTTCGCCGAGGATAATGGAATCCCCGTCCCAGTCACTCATAATAGCCCTTACAGTATTGATGAAAATCTTTGGGGTCGTTCTATAGAATGTGGAGTTCTTGATATTCCAGATCAAGAACCTCCGAAAAATGTTTTCAAATGGATAACTTTACCTGAAAAAGCACCAGATGAGCCAAAATACATAACCATCACGTTCGAAAAAGGATCCCCAATAGCAATCGATAATGAGAACCTTGAACCTGCTGAACTCATAATGACTTTAAACCAGATTGTAGGTACCCATGGTGTAGGTTTAATAGACCACATGGAAGATCGTCTTATGGGAATCAAGTCAAGAGAGGTCTATGAGTGCCCTGCTGCTACTGTGCTATTAGATGCTCATTTCGATTTAGAGAAAATGGTTTTAACGCGACACGAGGTTCAATTCAAACAAATAATCGACGCTAAATGGACGTTTCTAGTTTATTCGGGTCTGTGGATGGATCCTTTAAAGAATGATCTGGAAGCGTTTATTAACGAAACTCAAACATGTGTCTCTGGAGACGTCAAACTGAAGTTGTACAAAGGAAACTCTCAAGTTGTGGGACGTTCCTCACCAATGTCTTTGTACAACCATGACTTGGCAACATACAATACTGATACAACGTTCGATCAAACGTGGTCTCCAGGGTTCATTAAAATTTGGGGTTTAGCAACAAAAACAGCTAATATTGTAAAAAGAAAGGTGAAAAAAAACGAAAAATGAAATAAAATCACATTACAAACCTGGCCCACGTGCCAAAGAGATCATAGAAAGACATAACAAAGTAATTTTATCCACAACAATGGTTCCTTATCCCTTGGTAGGATACAAAGCAAAAGGAGACATTGTAGAAGATGTTGATGGAAACAGCTTCATCGACTTCTCCTCAGCCGTTGCCGTTACCAATATTGGTTACAATCATCCAAAAGTAGTTGAAGCCATTAATACACAAGCTTATAAGCTAACTCACTTTGCTGGCAACGACTTTTATAATGAACTTCAAGTTGAATTAGCTGAAAAATTAGTGCAGATCACACCAGGCAACTTTGAAAAAAAAGTTTTCTTTAGTAATAGTGGCGCAGAGTCCGTTGAATGTGCCTTCAAAATGGCAAGATGGAAGGCAAAGAAACCAGGAATGATCTCATTCCTTGGCGCTTTTCATGGAAGAACTTTTGGTGCGTTGAGTTTAAGTGCATGTAAGGCAGTTCAAAAAAAACATTACCTTCCACTTGTGCCTTCAGTCATGCATGTGCCATTTGCTTATTGTTATCGCTGCCCTTATGGAATGAAATACCCAGAATGTGACATGTGGTGTGCTTCATACATAGAAGAGGTATTCTTACACCACTATCCTAAAGAAGACATAGCTGCATTGATTGTTGAGCCAATTCAAGGGGAAGCAGGCTACATAGTTCCACCAATAAAGTTCCATTTAAAACTACAAAAAATATGTCATGAAAACAATCTAATCTTCATAATGGATGAAGTTCAAGCTGGATTCGGTAGAACAGGAAAAATGTTTGCAAGTGAATTATTCAATGTTCAACCAGACATTATATGCTTAGCCAAAGGATTATCTGGCGGCATCCCGATTGGCGCCACTGTGGCAAAGTCAGACACTGCTGAGTGGAGCGAGGGATCAAGTTCTCACTCCAATACTTATGGTGGGAATGCATTAGCCTGTGCAGCTTCATTAGCAAAACTTGAAGTTATGCAGAATGAAAATATAGCTGAAAAGGCAGCTAAGCTCGGCGAGTATGCATTAAAAAGATTAGAAGAGTTTAAGGAGAAAAGCAGCATCGTCGGTGATGTCAGAGGAAAAGGCTTGATGATTGGAATAGAGTTTGTTAAGGACAAAGAGACTAAGGAGAAAGCTATAAAGGAAACAGATGAGATCGCAATAGAAGCTTTCAAAAATGGTCTAATACTCTTGCCAGTTGGTGATAGTTGCATAAGAATAGCTCCTCCCTTAAACATCTCACAGGAGAATCTTGATAAAGGCTTAGAGATAATTTTCGAGTCGACGAAAGCTGTAGAAGGTGGTTGAAGCGTCTAAACTTCTGCGAGGTGGAAGAATAACTTCCACAAGAGAAGATGTGATAAAGTACATCTCCTCAGCAGCTTCAGATAAAAAATTGTTAGGGCACATCATTAAGATCAACCTAGCTCACACGAAGATGCTGGCCGAACAGGGTATTATCAAAAACGAAGAAGCAAGTAAACTATTGAAGGCTCTAAACAAAGTCAAGGACACTAAAACTTCTGATTCATTCGAAGATGTACACATACAGGTGGAAGAGCAAGTTATCGATTTAGTTGGATCAAAGATCGGAGGAAACCTCCAGATTGGAAAAAGCAGAAACGATCAAGTCTCCACAGCAATAAGAATGGAATTAAGAACTGAACTCCTTAATTTAGCTAATTTGTTAATAAATCTACAAAAAAACATGATCGAGCTATCTAAAAAACACGTTATAACTGTTATTCTCGGTTACACACATC
>JAGMEO010000045.1 GCA_023128135.1 Candidatus Bathyarchaeota archaeon
GCCGCTGTCACGTAAATCCTATCAAATGGAGCTTCAGATGATAGACCCAAACCTCCATCACCATGTAAAACAGTGATTCTACCTTCGTATTCAGCCTTCTCAATGTTTTTTCGAGCAAGTTCTACAAGTTCCGGAATTATGTCAATGCTATAAACGTGTCCCCACCGACTCTTTTTAACATTCAATGGAGCAACAATCTCCGCAACTGTACAAGCATGATATCCACAACCAGTTCCAATCTCTAACACCTTATTCCCAACCTTCAATTTGCACTGCTCATTCATTATGCTCACCATATGGATTGCAGATATCGTTTGGTTATAACCAATTGGTAAAGGCCGGTCAACATATGAATAATCCTTGATGTCTTCTGGTATGAATTTTTCTCTAGGAACCTGCCTCATCGCCCTGATAACATCTGAAGATTGTAGAGTACCTTCATTGATCAATCCAGAAATAACTCTTTCTTTCTGTTCCTTTAGACCAGTCTTAAACGACAATTTTAATCAGTAGGTTATGATTTTGAACCTTTTTAAAATAAACAAAAGTTCTGACTTATCCAAAATAAATCAAATTTATTTAAAGAACAATGGACATAAACTCGTAAGATCAGACAGTCCTTTCAGATCACGCTCTTCTTACCATAAGGACGTCTATTTCACTTACTCCCTTCACTTTTTTAATAGCTTCTTCAATTTGATCCATCATACCACCCTCTTCGGGCATAATAACAAAAGCAACAACGGCAACGACGCCAAAAGCTATTGGCTCCTCATCAAACTTATGAATAGAAACTTTGTCTGGAAGGGAATCTTGAATGGCTTTCTTTAATTTGTTCAAATCAACTTCAACGTTTTTTGGAAAGATTTTGAAAACAGCAACAACCTGCTTCATAATAATCACTCTCATGGTCCCGTGAAACCGCATTTAGGACATTTATAAGTTCTTCCGAAAAGACGGCATCTTTCGCAACGCCACATCAAAATTTCGCCGCAAGAAGGACAGGAGAACTTTACTGCCTTCTCGTCTACAACTATGTTATGTCCACATGAAATGCATGTAGGCATCTTAACAGTTGTCCTCTTACTCATATCATGTCTCACCCAAACGTTTTGACAAATAAACAATATATTGCCTATTTATGCCTTCCCATGTATAAAACGTCTATAACAGCGATTTTATTATTTGCCACATGATTCTCAATGAAGAAGGGTGTAATAATAATCGGAATAAAACTTTACTTTGAAAGTCAATATGCCCATGTTCTTCGATTTCCTCATGCAAATTGTAATCAATTATTGTTTTAAAAATTTCATCCATCGCTTCATCTGTAAGTTTGTCCATTATCTTACGGGCTAAGAGCATTATTTCGAGCTCTCTTCCCATACTATTCTTCCATCTTCTCTCATAGACTTGTAAAAAACGAGCTGAACTATCATCATTGTTAACAGCTTCAGCTGCCGTTTCACCACAAAACTGTGCACATATGCCACCAAAGATCACTCCTCCACCAGTTGTTGGTTTAATTTGCCCAGCCGCATCTCCGACAACAAGAAATCCATCACCATACGTTTTTCTAGACGGTGCTCCTACGTAAACATGCCCTCCTCGTTTCGCAGTAATATTGAACTTATCAAACTGATTCCGAGCAAAATGGTAAAGTCTTTGATGAACATTAATTCCTCTTCCAGCTAAACCAACTCTAGCAGAAGATTCTCCTGTTGGAATTATCCAAGCAAAGAATCCAGGAGCAAATTTTTCTCCAAGAAAGATTTCAACACTGTTTGCATTTACTTCTACTCCGCTCACTTCAAACTGCATCGCAGATAAGAAACTCTCTCTTTTTGGTGCGTTGAATTTATACATGTGAAGTAATTTACAACTACTTCCTTCCGCATCAATCACTACTTTTGCTAGAATTTTCCCCCCGTTCTTTCCAGTAACACCAATAACATGTTTATCCCCGAAGACGAGAGATCTTGCTTGGAAACCAAGCTTTAAATTTACACCTGCCTCTGAAGCTTGTTCAGTGAGATAATTATCAAAGGCTTTTCTATCAACTACATAAGCCTGTTTACCTTTACCTCTTACCTTAAAAGCTAAACCACTGGGAGAATGGAAAGTCGCATCAGAGACTACGTTCTGTATAAATGCCCTATCAGGATGCACCCCTATCTGCTTTAACCCCTTAATACTTAAAAGACCCGCACAGTGAGTGGGAAATCCAATTACATCATGTTCTTCGATAACAATAACACTCACTCCTTTGGACACTGCAGTTCTACCTGATATAAGTCCTGCAGGTCCACCTCCAATGATTATAATATCACCAGTTTTTTTTGGAATTGGCAAGCCTTAACAACCTTTATAGTATAATATCCAACTCGAATTGTGGGAACTTTGTCATCTTTTAATTATAAACAGGTTATAGTGATTCGGAACGATCTTAAAATGAGTTCGGGTAAGATCGCTGTTCAAGCTGCTCACGCAGCCGTTACTGGGTCTGAATTAGCTAAAAAAAACCATCCAAACTGGTGGAAAGAATGGTTTGACGAAGGGCAACGAAAAATTGTGGTTAAGATAGATTCAGAAAATAAGCTTTTAAAAATAGAAGCAGCAGCAAAAACAGCTTGCCTTCCAGCAGCTTTAATTCAAGACAAAGGCTTAACCGAGGTCCCCCCTAAAACAATAACTTCTTTAGTTATAGGTCCAGCACCTAGTCAGTTCATAGATAAGATCACGGGGAAATTCTCACTTTTATGAGGCCCACGACGTGCTAGTTCCAGAATACAACAGACACATAGGAATTGAAGTCTATGGCACCAATATCAAGGGAATAAGTGGGAGAATAAAACAGATTGCAGAAGACTTCATCGTTGAGGAGGTATTAAGAGCAGATCAATTGCTAGTGTCACTCCAAAGAAAAGAAAAAATCGTTGGTGAAAGAGAAAATTTAGAATGCTATCTTATCAAGAAGCACTGGAACATTTTTGTTGCCATAAAAGAAGTCGCCACTAAATTTTAAAAGTAGGTAAAAAAAGAATTTGATATGTAGAAATAAAGGACTCTGAAGCTTTAACATTACAACATATAAGTATATAGAATATTGCTCCCAAACAAATAAGGCAAAAATTGAAGAACTCCTGACTTGCAAAGCATGTTTAGCTTTACCAATAGTTGGTTACAAGAGCAGAATTTCTGAGGGTATAATCGAAGACGTAGAACGCATAAGTCTAACTGAAGAAAATGTTGATTTTGAAGTTTTTACATTCCAGATTTAAAGGAGTTTAGTTCACGAGGAACAATTAGACCTGTAGTTACCTCAATGAAAAATTTTGAACTTTAACTGAGGATAATCTAAATCCAGATAAGAACGCTGTAAAGCTCAGTTTCTCCTTAAGAAGAGGAGAATACGCAACAATAGTACTCAGAGAGCTTATGAAACCCGATGAACCTATACCTGCCGGTTTCTAATTTTTAAATTTAAACAAAGAAAGTATAGTAAATTAAAAAATTGTTTTGTATCTAACTTACATATTGACTTTACATTAAAGCGTCTTTCAAAGCGTTACGACAATCACAGCTTCTGTCTTGGGGGATTTTTGGAATTGTGTTGATTATCAGTCTCCTGAAGTTTTCAATGTTTTTTTTCATGTTTTTTACAACTTCTTCTGCTGACACTGGCTTTTCAGCCCAAACATCATAGTCAGTTACCATAGCCACAGTGACGTAGCAGATCTCTACTTCTCTGGCTAAAACACATTCAGGGTAAAGTGTCATACCTATAATGTCTGCTCCCCAAGAACGGAAGAGTCTTGATTCCGCTCTAGTAGAAAATCTTGGTCCTTGGATACATACATATGTCCCCTTGTTGTGATGGTGTAATCCTAGAGTCTTTGCAGACTCTGTGAAAATCGTCCTTAATTCAGGGCAGAAGGGGTCAGCGGAGGAGATATGGCAGATTTGTCCTCCTTCATAGAATGTGTCTTTCCTGTCCTTGGTTCTATCTATAAACTGGTCAATGATGACAAAGTCAGCTGGTTTATACTCTTCCTTTAAACTTCCTACAGCCGATGCCGATATTAACCGGTGAACACCTAACTCTTTCATTGCCCAGATGTTTGCACGAAAGTTAATTTTATGTGGTGGAATGTGATGTTTCCTTCCGTGACGTGGAATGAAAGCTATTTTCCTTCCCTTGTAAAACCCAATCATAGGACTATCCGAGGGAGGCCCATACGGGGTGAAGACCTTGACTTCTTTAACATCTTCAATAATAGCTGGGTCATATATTCCTGTCCCACCGATTATTCCCAATTCAACGTCTCTTACTGAAAACTTCATTAACTCCACATTTCATTTAGACTGTTTAAAACGCATAAACCTTTTTCTATTCATCCGGCTCTTCAGCACTTAGAAAAACGGGCATTATAGATTTATGGGGTAAGTCGAAATCTGTCCCTTGGAAAAAGTGTAACTTCTCGAATATTATCTTTTCCAGTAACAATCATCATAAATCTTTCTAAACCTAGGGCCCACCCTGCGTGCGGAGGCATTCCGTAGTCGAAGGTTTTTAGATGATATTCAAAGGATGACGGATCTAAACCTTGTTCTTTAAGTCGCTTTATTAACCGGTCTTTATTAGCTACACGCGTCCCGCCAGAAACAAGCTCAATCCAACCGTACATGAGGTCAAAAGCCTCACAAAGCCTTGGTTCATCTTCTCTTGGTTTTATATAGAATGGTTTAGATTCGGTAGGCCAATCCTTTATGAAATAAAATGTAGAATGTAGTTTTGCCAAAGTCTTAAGCGAAGGAGTTGAAATATCCTCTCCCCAAGCAATATCGTCGCCTTCTTTTCGTAACTCTTCAATAATTTGATCGTACGTTAAAATCTCAAATGC
>JAGMEO010000046.1 GCA_023128135.1 Candidatus Bathyarchaeota archaeon
ACGGAAAAACTGTTTTATGCTTCACTTGGGTTGATTCACCATTCAATATTCATGTTTTTGGCTTTGAGGACTATGGTGATGAAGTTATTCGAAGGTTGAGTGCAAATAAAGAAGTCTTTGTCACTATGTGGGGGCAAGAAACAGCTGAGGTTTCAAATTTTATCACTCTTACTCTGGATCATTTAAACTCATATCAAAGTGAAAAATGGAACAGCCAACCTCTCTTCACCGACACGATTGAAAATCTAGAACTCCGAATGATGACGCTGAATGGGTACATCGAAGTTTATCCAAACTTACTCAACTATTGGACAGACGATACAGGGAAATTGGTCACAGCACTAATTAATTACTATACTAAAACATCGGATCCAAAAGCTTTAGACCTTATTTGGCAGAGCAACAACTTCCTCTTTGCTGCACAGAATCAGCTAGGTCACTTCTGGACTAGAAAATACTTGGGACCAGCTTATATCAGCACAGAGCATGAGTATGAGAAGTACATTAGTGTAAGAAACTGGCTTATAGAATTCAACTACATCGACGAACCACCTTGGTTCAAGAGGGACGGGGTTGACGTTGAGTACAGATGGGAGCCAAAGATCCAGCTTATGCCTAGAGTTGAGATCAAAAAGAATGGCTCTTCGTCTTATCAAGATAAGTTTCTAAGAGATTACCAAGAAAGATCTATCATGATAATAACCCAATCAGAAGAGAACGTAACAATCTGTTTGCAGTATGTTGACCCTGATTTTCCAACCGTATCAATATATGTGTCAATTCTTAGATATGAGCCAAGTGCCAAGATCTGGTTCTCATACGTTACTCATTCAGATTTAGAGGACTTTATTTTCTCTTATGGTTTTGAGGCGCTCGAAGACTTCTGGCTCTTGAATGGAGGAAGCGGCGTCGGACCAAGATATTGCTATGTCCAAGACAAGGTCTTAGAGAGGAACAACCAGGATCCCATGCTTATCATCAATGAGGAAGTAAGATCATTAGTTCTCTTCGATAACGCCTCCAGTCTTCGTGGTAGAATGCTTCTTTTATCCTTCAAAGACAGTCCTCAAAGAGTATATGACTGCTTCTCTCATGGAGACGCTGATCAAGATGGTATACGCGAGTTTCATCACTTGTGTCTAAGATACGAATTAGGTCAAAAGACAGTAGGCTCAAATGGCATGACTGGAATAGTCTTCATAACACCCTTTTACGATGTGGATGTCTGGCAATGGGAGAACACAATAAACAAAATATGTAGAAGAGTCACAACAAACCTTATTGACTCAGGATATTCAGGATTCGGTGGATTCGAATTATCAGACGTTAGAAATCAAGCCCCAGTTATAGAATCATTATTAAAATCAGCCATTTTCTGGACATCTACGCCACATGGACATCGTAGTAATTCATGCTTCGAAACAGGTAAAGTTGGGCTTAACTCATACCTTGAATCTATCCTGTTGGGCCGCATTTTAAGTGGTTATGAAATCGGGTATCTCTCACTTGCATGTAGCCATGCTTACCACCTGACGCATGATGAGAGTTACAGGGTGTGGCAAAAACAGCTAGCTGATCAAATAATATCTCAGCAGATAACTAATCCATCAGATCCCAGCTACACTGGGTACACTGAAAACCCGGTGAGTTCGTCATGTTACCTTGACGTAGTAGCTGTCTACCTTCTTGCCTTGAAACAAGCCTACAACGACTTTGGTGACCAAAAATACTTTGAAAGTGCTAAGAGCTGCATTGAAAATTGGATACACATAGATGCCGAACAAGGGGCTTGGGGTTATCGAGAACAAACCGTCGTAACAGATGGAATGGGTCAAACCAATAAACAAGGAATATTGTTAAAAGCCCTCGTTGAATGGGGATACATAGATCTAGCTAAACAAGTAGCAGAATTCTTCTTCAAATATTCTATTCCTCCTTATGGCTTGGCTCCTGTTGCACCGACCTTCAATGATCCTTGGGGTGCATCTTGGGACATAAACTCTGAGACGCTCGCTTGGTCATTAGACGGTCTTGTAAGCTTAAAGGGACTGTAAACCTCCATAGAGACTGAACAAGAATGTTCGGGAAAAACAATCAGAAACGTAACATAATCATTGCAGCTTTAGCGATCCGACTGCTCCTTGCTCCCTTTGCTGGCCACCCTGCTGATATGAAGTATTGGGAGTACTTTGGTAAAGCCCTTCTAGTGGAACATGTAAACCCATATACTAACTTTGTATATCCTCCTCCTTGGATCCTCATCATCGGAGTAATGTATAATGTTTATCTGGTTTTTCCAAACCAGTTCTTCCTATATTTTGTACTGAAACTTCCCATAATAATAGGAGACATAATAATGGGATTAGCCCTCTATGATATAGTCAAGGAGCTGTCAAGCAGTAAGAAGAAAGCTAATTATGCTCTTGCTCTGTTTTTGCTGAACCCGTATACTATCTGGATATCCAGTGTGTGGGGTATGTTCGATGTTCTTCCTGCTTTATGCACTCTCCTATCTTTACGGTTCTACTTGAAAGGTGACAAGAAAGTTAGCTTTCTCTTCTTAGGGCTTGGAGCTGCATTCAAATATTATCCAATTCTACTGTTACCTGTTCTATTAATACTGGAATGGCGAAATAACCAAAAATTTGGTTCTCTATTAAAAGACGTTTTCTACACAGGGTTGCCTTTTGTTGTCACTTCTTTGCCCTTCATAATTCTGAACTGGGAAAGCTACTTCCACATGATCACACAGTCCCCATTAATGCTCCACGAGTTGTGGAGCATTCCCGCTTCCTACATGTCTTTCCTGTACGTTCTACAGGACATCTCGCCAGAACTATTCAGCCAATTGACAAATGATTTTTTGTGGTCAAACATCCTAAGCTACACTATCTTCCTTGTACTGTACGTTCTGATTATGATACACCTGTATAAACGGGAATCTGGTTCACAATCCAAGTTTCTAAACGAAGGTTTCCTAATGGTTATTTTGGCGATTCTGTTCAGTTCAAAGATGGTAAATGAGCAATACCTTCAATGGGCTATTCCATTCATGATAATTGACTTCCTAATCTTCAAAGACAATAACCAAAAATTCTTTATAACTCTCTGGGGCGCTTTCTTTGCGTTTTTCTCAATAAACGTTCCAGTATACAACTTTATTCCTGACGTTTACAGCAAAACATATGAGTACACCGCTTTCCTCGCCCCTTTCGTAGACTTCTACGAGAACCAAATTCCAAGAATCTGTAAATCAACCGCCCTCTTCGTTCTAGGCTTAACAATAAGTGTTACATTTGTCTTGTATCTTAGGAACCTTCTTAAACGCGATCAAGTTAAGCAATAGAATTTAAACTTAAACGCGTAGGTTATATGCGCTTGTTTTCATAATATTCAATTGGTCTCTTAGGTGGAATTGAGTCATGAAAATCTGTATTGTAGCCGCCTGTTACGCACCATCTAAGGGAGGGGTCGAGAAAAGTGTGGAAGAGTTAGCAAAGCAACTTCTGAATCGGGGACACACGGTTCACGTGATTACCTCGAGTCGAGGTTTAGACCCCACAAAGTTCTATAATGAAACACGAGAAAGTGTTGAAGTGACACGTTACCCAGAAACACGGTTCCTCTTTGATGCTCCAATAAACCCACAGATAGCTATGCACATCTTAAAACTCAACTACGACTTACTACACGTTCACGGTGTAACCCCAACAATAAGCGATCTAGCAATAATCTTCGGGAAATTGAAGAGAAAACCAATCATTCTGACATATCACAACAGCCCCGTACCAGACTATGGAGGTAAATGCAGCTTATTCATAAGCACTGTATATGTTAAGCTGGTAGACAGGTTAATTATAAGGCTCGTAAACAAAGTAGTCACTGCTACAAAAGCCTTTGCCAAAAAAACCACTACTTTAAGAAGTGTACTAGAAAAGGTTGTGACTATACCTTGGGGGGTTCACCTCCCTAACCCAAAACCTGTGTTAAAAGAACTAGATTATACTTCACTTAATTTGTTATTTGTGGGTCAGTTAAAGAAGTACAAGGGCGTTAGATATCTTCTGAAAGCTGTAAAGATTTTGGAAAAGAAAGGTCTCCCAATAAACGTTGTCATAGTAGGCGATGGGCCAGAGAGAGGAAACCTCGAAACATACGCGAAGACCCTTGGTTTAAAGATAAAATTCACAGGTGCGGTATCCGAGACTTTACTCCACAAATATTATGCTAGCTCAACCCTTCTCGTCTTGCCATCCATAAGTGGCAGAGAGGCTTTTGGATTAGTGTTGTTAGAGGCAATGTCGTATGGGAAACCAGTCATAGTCTCTAACATACCAGGACCAAACGAAATCGTGAATGATGGTTATAACGGCCTTCTTGTGCCACCTAAAAGCGCTCATGCTTTGGTGGATGCGATAAAGAAGTTATTCACGAGTCCTAAATTCTACAAAACGCTCGGTTCAAATGCGCTAAAAACTGCAGAGAATTATTCATGGAAGAAGGTTGGGGATAAGTACGAGGAGATTTACCAGCAAGCTCTTCTCTAAAGAATTGACTTTTTAGTTAGCTAATAAAAGATAGAAGTAAACTTTCAGATAGAGGAAGAAAGAGTTTATGGGGAATATTTGCGTTTTCAGTCACAAACCCTTCCTCCCTCCAACATCTGGTCACAACATAACTGTTTACAACAGACTTGTTAACTTGGTCAAAGAGGGCTTCAAAGTAGATTTTTATGTGTTTGGTCAAGAACATTCTTCCTTTACATATGACGGAATTAACATTCATACTTGCCAATATTCCTCACTCCTCAACTTCATACTTTTTAATAGGTTCTTCCAACGGATTATGAAAAGTGCAAGAAGCGTTGAAGCTCATTTAGTTTTTTCCTCTTTGGATCC
>JAGMEO010000047.1 GCA_023128135.1 Candidatus Bathyarchaeota archaeon
ATGGTGAAAATAGACTACAAGAATTGTGCAGCTGTCTGGAGAGAAATCAAAAAGAGAATAAAAGAAAACGAAGAAGGATTCATCGCTCAATTAAGAGAGACATGGACTAAGCAATGTTGTGACTTTATACTTCTTTATAGATAGTCGCATACGCTTCATTAAATTGACATGTACACGATAAATATTAATTGCGTCGAAACATCTAGAAGAGTATCAGCGTGTGATCATGTCTTTTATATTATGGGGGCGGTCGTCTAGCATGGTCATGATTCCAGCCCGGGGCGCTGGAGGTCGCGGGTTCAAATCCCGCCCGCCCCACCACCACAGAACCATCAGAATTAACATGCTAATTCATCGCGGATAGTGAACCTTTATAATTAACCTTGCTGTTTTATGGGGTTTATCGCATCAATTTATGCTTGTATCAAAGTCTACAAAGGCCTTTGCAACCCGATTAATTCATTCTTGAATTGCGTTTACAATGCCTTTGAAAATATCATGCAGAATTTCTGTGATAGGAGAAATGATAGATATGCAAATACAATGTTTTGAAGATTTACCATTGGGGAGAGAAGTTATGAAGGGCATTGAAGATCTTGGATTTAATAGTCTCTTCCCAATTCAGGCGCATGCAATAATGCCTTTGCTGGAAGGCAAAGACGTCATTGGGCAGGCGCAGACCGGAACAGGCAAGACTGCAGCCTTCGGAATTCCAATGGTTGAACGCTTGAACCCACAAATCAACAGGGTTCAAAGCTTAGTCTTGGAGCCAACACGTGAACTTGCCATACAGGTTGCAGATCACATAAGCCGACTCAGCAAATACTCGAAGTTGAGGGTTTTACCTGTTTATGGGGGCACGTCCATCCAAAGACAAATCCACGCACTTAAAAGAGGCGTCCACATCGTTGTTGGAACTCCCGGCCGCATAATAGATCTGCTTAAAAGAGGCATGTTGAGACTGACGTCAGTGAAGATTATTGTTCTCGATGAAGCTGATAGAATGCTTGACATGGGCTTCATAAAGGACGTAGAATACATACTGTCAAAAGTGCCAGTTGACCGGCAGATGAGTCTCTTCTCAGCAACCATCGATAAATCAGTAATGCGCTTATGCAACAGATACATGAAGAGCCCCGAAGAAATACTTGTAAGCAAAGATGAAATAGCCCTCACACAGATAAACCAGCACTACCTAGTCGTAAACAGACAAAGCAAACTTGAAAATCTGTGCAACATCCTATACGAACATCATGTAGAACGAGCCATTATCTTCTGTAAGACCCGTAGAGGAACAGACAGGCTGGCACGTAAACTAAGGGCACGAGGATACAACGCTAAAGCGTTTCATGCCGGTTTCACCCAATCGCAAAGAGAATTCGTAATAAATGCTTTCCGAAAAAGAAAGATAAAACTGCTCGTCGCAACAGATGTCGCGGCTAGAGGGCTAGACATCCAAGGCATAACCCACATAATAAACTACGATATCCCTCTGGATCCATTAACATATTTTCATCGGATCGGTCGAACAGCCAGAATGGGACTTGAAGGAACAGCCATAACGCTAGTGAGCTATGGCGAGATAACCGAATTGAATAGGATAAAAGCCCTGACAAAGACCTCAATAGAAGAATTAGAGTCTAACGTGATCTAAGAAACAAGCGACTGCCTTATACCAAATTATGCCAGCTACCCACGATCACAACGTTAAATCTCTTGCTGGATACGATTCTGTTTCACAGTTATTGTTAAGAAGATCGCAGAGAACAAAGTTAACCCAGCAGCTAGAAAAGCCGTATACACGTTAAAGGTATTATGAATAAAGACGAAGAATATTGGCCCCAATAATCCTCCTACATCCATAAATGTTCGATTGAGACCAATCGAGATTCCACGATGTTCTGGTTTCACAATTTTGTTGAGCCAGACTGTGAGGGTGGAATAAACTAATCCGCTTCCCACACCCGCAAAGAACATTAATCCTGTAACAAGTTCAAATGATGTGACTGTTGTTAAAAGATAAATGCAGAGACCATCGACGCCGAGTCCCAACATCACTATTTTTTTATGTCTTATTCTTTCTATAATGTTTCCAGAGAGGAATGTTCCAGTTATAAAACCAAAACCTCTTGAACTTACGATGATTCCAATTATACCTATGTCAAAATTCAACTGTTGATTGAGGTAGAGCTGTAATACCGTGCTTGTGATCCCAACGGCGACTGACAGTCGAAGTAGACTAACAAAACAAATTGCTATGAAATTCCAGTTCCAAAGGCTTTTCAGCGATTTCATAATGTTTTGAGTGTCAAGACTGACAGGTTTTCCACCCACATTTTTTATGTCTGTAGATGTGAAAGCGGCAATGAAGCTTAATGCAATCAACGTGAAGGCAAGGTAGAAGACGTTTTGATATCCGATGTAGATGGATAGAAAAGCTCCTAGTGGTGCTCCAACAATGCTTCCCATAAATTGCATGCCATGAAAGACAGCAACAGCTTTCCCCCTAATTTTAGGGTTCACTTGATCAAGTATGAGAGCGACGTTGTTCAGGAAAAAGAAGGCTGCTCCAAACCCCCACAATGTTATGCCAATTATCAATTGATAAATCGATGTAGATGAAGCACATATCAAAGAACCGATGGCAGATATCAACAACCCATAGATGAGTGGTTTTCTTCTACCTATCCTGTCAGATAAAACTCCAGATGGAATTTCTATGAATATTCTTGAAAAGAACCATGAAGAAACCACAACACCAACAAGAATCTCAGATGGGTCTAACTGTAAAGCAAGGATGGGTAGAAACGCACTTGTCAAACCTAGACTTATCGTGAACGTGAAGCCTATGAAAACCTGTTTGTAGAACAGTGGAGAATAGGCGTTCCTGGAAAACATTATTTCTTCACAATCCTTGTGGAATACCGTTGAATAAACCTTGTAATACAAAAGGTTACCTCTTTGATTACACCTGCAATCACTCATAGATTCGGTTTAAATGGAATCATTTACTAGAAACATGGTGTAAAATTGTCCCTCCGAGATCTAATTGCATAAACTAAAACAGAGAACGAAAAAAGTTGAAACCAAGTAATTCCAGAATAATCTTTGTGCCACTTGGAGGCTGCCTTGGACACCTTAGTAGAAACGAAGCAATAGCAAAAGAGGTTAAAAAGAGAATACCTACAGTTAAGATGATTTTTGCAGCCGGAGGACTAACATACGAGGCAGCTAAAAAATGGAAACTAGAAGCTGTTGAGATCCCTGAAGATGCTTCTCAGAAATTACTCAGCCAATGGTTCGATACAGCTGGTGAAGAATCTAAAAGTTCAGCTTCAAGAATATTCTTCTCACTCTCACTATCCTTCTTTCTAAATAATATTTTAAGATGGTTGAAACTCTGGCGTTTGAAGCGTGACTTTAAACCAGACTTGATAATTGCTGACGGAGAATATCCAATGCTGGCCTTCTGTAAAGCTTACAGCATCCCATGCGTTTTTGTCACAAATGATTTAATACCCACAGTTCCAAATTTGATAGGTGAAAACAGGGCAAAAAAAATACAACGCGCTCTAGATAGGGCTATCACACATCTATTGAAATGGGCAAAACTCATCATAGTACCAGACATACCGGGTACTACAAGGATTCCAGCAGAATTGGATATTAACTTCACAGGCCCAGTCTTGAAGATTAACCTTGAAGATGTTCCAGACAAAAAAATTATCAGAAGAAAAATGAAGATCAAAACAGATGACAAAATAATTCTTGTTAATGTCAGTGGCACTGGTGCTGGATCAGAGTTAATCTATGCAGCAATTGACGCTTTCAAAAAGGTTAAACTTCAATTGCCCAAGACCCGAATGATCATCAAGTATTGGCCTGCTATCAGTGATGAAGAAGCTTCGAAGCATACTGGTTCTGGTTTAGAGCTTACTAGGTTTGTTCCAGATCTTTTTGAATACATCGTTGCCAGCGACGTACTGGTGACACACACAGGTCACACTACACTAATGGAAGCCGCTCTTGCGAAAACCCCCATAATAACCACGCCTTACAGAGGCCAAATTGAACAGTTGATCAACGCGAAACGAATGGAAGCTTCAGGAAGAGTAGTTGTGATATATCCTGACGAGTTGACATCTGATAAGCTGGCTTCAAGCATAACCTTACTATTAAAGAATAAGAAGAAATGTTTAGAAATGGTCTCTGCCAATGAGCGATATGTGGATGGAAAAGGAGCATCTAGAGCTACAGACCTCATCATTAAGCTTCTCAAAAACTAGTAATCAGAGAGAAGCTTCTGATCAAACTCATTCTCTTTCAGTCTATCCCACTCTTCCTTTTTCACGAAACCGCCTATTTGCTCTTTTATATTCTTCGCCATCTTCGGACCTATGTAAGGTATCTCCATTAACCTGTTTAATGGAGCTTTTTTCAACCCCTCAATCGTTCTGAAGCCTGCATTAAAAAGCATTCGACCTCTGACACGGCCTATTCCCGTCAGTCTGACGAGAGGGACAAGCTCTTTCTTTACTCCTGACTCAGTTCGAACCTCCAACTCTGAAATTTTCGGAAAGAGATCTTTGTGACCGAAGAGACGAGCAATTTTATGCGCGGCGTGCAGAAGCCATTT
>JAGMEO010000048.1 GCA_023128135.1 Candidatus Bathyarchaeota archaeon
AAGATTTTAGGTCCCATACTTCCTGGTAGGAAATGGCCTTCTTGATAATACTTTTCTGCCTCTGCTAAAGTCATTTTATCTATACACTTTTCGTTGGGCTTCCCATAGTTCAGTTTGACTTTATTAACGTCTGTTAATGACATGAATATGTCTGCTTTTATGACTTCAGCTAGTTTTTCTCCAGCCAAGTCCTTATCTATCACTGCTTCTATCCCTTCTAATTCCCCTTTCTTGTTTAACACCACTGGAATTCCACCACCCCCAGAGGAAATAACCACGACTCCAGCATCAACCATTCTTTTAATGCCCTCCTTCTCAATTATGTCAATGGCGTCAGGTGATGGAACAACTCTTCGATAAGCTCTTTCACCACTAGGTTTAACCTTCTTGATAGTGTAACCCTTCTCCTTCATGAGTTTTCTAGCTTCATCCTCTGTGTAAAATGAACCTACAGGCTTTGACGGATCTCTAAAGTCAGGATCATTCTCATCTACCAATACCTGCGTAACAATAGCAATTACCGGAACTTTCAATCCTACATTGTTTAAAAGATTCCATAATGTTTGCTGTATCATATAGCCTATCTGACCCTGAGTCATAGCTCCAACGATTTCTAAAGGCTGAGGAGGCACAAGGGTTCTTCCTTCTTCTTGCTGAATCAACAGATTCCCAGCTTGAGGTCCATTACCATGCGTTATAACTACTTTGGAGCCTAACTTGACAATTTCTAGAATGCACTTACATGTTTTTCTAATATTTCTGAACTGCTCTTCCGCCGTTCCAACCTCATTTGCTTGCTTAATCGCATTACCTCCTAATGCAATCAAAACTTTCATCCCTAACTCCCTCTCACACTAAAAGCGTACTAGAAAAATAGCGTTCTTACGTATTTTAATCACTCGATCGCCTAGGCGATTATGTGACTGTTAATCACCGATCAAAAAAGCAATCTTTGCCATCAAAAAAGAGCCATACAAATAAAATATTCGCGTTCGATGAATTCTACCCTACACGTGATGATTCCTCTGTCTCTTGATCGCACTGAGTTTTTCAGGCTGCTGTCTCTAATTGGGCTGATGATTCCCTTGGTGTAACTACATTTTTACGATTTTGGATTTTATTCGTGTATGCTTGAAAGTTCAATAAGAAGTTATTCAAAACAATGCGTGACTGTTTTAAGCTTCCCCTGCTTGACATCATTAAATGGAGGGTGTTAATCTGAGAGGGAAAAACCTGATAGTGATTAGCTGCGTTTTGCTCACCGTAGGATTAATTATAGCCTCTCTGGACTTCAAATCAAAGCCTTTGACCATCTCAGGGATAGAGGAAGTTGAAGTCGGAGAGGAAGCGACATTCACCGTCACCTTCGAAAACGAGCCTGTTGAAGATGCCATAATAAAAGTTGGCAATCAGACAAAAGCAACCGACGCTAATGGCACAGCAACATTCGTGTTCGACGATCCAGGCAATTTTACGGTTACAGCGTTTAAAGAAGGCCATGAAAACAGCTCTTTCTTAATAATAGTATCACCATCCACGAGCGGGAGAGAAGGAAAGATTATCCCTCCTGAATATGGTTGCTATGTTGGTGTCTTTCCAGGATGGGGAGAATATGAGGACTCCGTCAGCGCACAACAACTGGAAGATTTTGAGGAGTTATCTGGAAAATCTGTGGCGATTTCCTCCTTCTCCAATTTTTGGGGAGAAAGTTACGTTTCAAGCCAGCAACTTGATGAAATAGTAGGCTACGGTGCCATACCTCTTCTCCGTATGATGCCGTGGGGAGAGCCATACTGGGAGCCGGGTTATCAGTCTGATTACGCATTACAGAGGATAATTGATGGGGATTTCGATCAGTTCCTCTCCGACTGGGCTGATGCGATCAAGGATTTTGGCAAGCCTGTAATGGTGACTTTTGGATGTGAAATGAATGGAGACTGGTTTCCGTGGTCAGGAATATTCCAAGGCGGAAGCACAGCAAATGGCTTTGGTGACCCAAACAAAGCAGATGGGCCAGAAAGATACGTCGCCGCCTACCGCCATATTATAGAATTATTCAGAGACAAAGAGGTGAACAATGTCACTTGGCTCTTTCACCCCAATGCCCAATCTTACCCTAAAGAGGACTGGAATTCCATTCACGCCTACTATCCGGGAGATAAATACATTGACTGGGTGGGGATTAGCCTATATGGAACACAATATGCCGATGAATCCTGGTACTCCTTCGAGGCTTTGATGGATCCTGTGTACAATGAACTCACATCCCTTTTTCCAAACAAACCGCTTATGATTTCTGAGTGGGGTGTTGGAGAATGGCCCCACAAGGGTGACAAAGCAGCTTGGTACACAGAAGCCTTAACCAAACTCCAATCCAAGTACACTCACGTAAAGGTCGCCATTGTCTACCATGAGAGGTGGCAAAATGATGACGACACCTGGTCAGACCTCCGAGTAGACTCTTCACCAGAGGCGCTAAAGGCGTACAGGGATGGTGTAAGTTCAGATTACTTCCTTGGAAAAGCAGGTTCATTTGACAGCGAAGAACAATTGCCTTTATCCCAGATTAAATATTGGGCTTATCAAATTCAGGAATTAAACAATCCTGAAGCATTTGATGAACTTGCCAATTCACATTATGACATGTTGGTTCTTGAACCCACCAGAACAGACTGGTCATCAGACGATAAACACTTTGACACCAAGGGAATGGTTGAACGATTGAAGAGCACGAAAGCCAGTGATGGTGTTCATCGTAAACTAATAATAGCTTACATTGATATTGGAGAAGCCGAGAATTGGCGATGGTATTGGAAGTGGTCCAGAGACTGGTCGCAAGGTGAGCCGCGTCCATCCGATTGGCCTGATTACATACTAACCCAAGACCCTGATGGTTGGGAAGGATGTTTCCCAGTAGCTTACTGGGATGATAGATGGAAGGATGTCATCATATACGGACGATGGCAAGATAGCAGTCCATACGGAGATTACAGCAGCGTTATTGACGAAGTCATTAAAGACGGCTTTGATGGCGTTTACCTTGACTGGGTGGAAGGCTTTGAAGATGACGCTGTGATAGCGGAAGCCCAGAGACAGGGAAAGAACCCGGCGGTCGAAATGATCCGGTTTATTCAAGAAATAAAGGACTATGCTACTGAAAGAAATCCAAACTTTATCATCATCCAGCAGAATGCCGCTACATTGTTTGAGGGGTATCCTGAACTATTCTCGATAATTGACGCCATTTCCCAAGAAGCTATATGGTATGATGGAGACGCCTTCGATGAGTGGAACGCTCCAGACGGATACGATGTACCGAATGATCTATCTCTCACAAATTACTACTCAGAACATCTTGACCAATATAAGGCAACAAGCGTTCCTGTCTTCAACTGTGAGTATGCTCTCAACCATGCCGACGACGCCTACAGCAAATCCTACGAGAAAGGATACGTTCCCTATTGTACCAGAAGAGCCTTATCAAGACTGACTACTACGCCACCTCCCGGAAATGATGCTAACATGCAGATGCAGTGACCTTCAAATCTATTCAACCCTTCAAACATGGAAAACAAATCAGAAAATACTAAGTTCCTAAGTGTAACTCTGTGCTGGGACGGAGTTTCTACCGTTTTTTTCGCGTTTTCATAGAAGTATTTTTGGTCTTGTAATACGAGACATTGCGTTTAACCGATACTGGGGATCCTGTTCTAATAGTAAATTAAGAGCGTTGTCTGGATGATGACGCTCGCTTCGGTGATCAAGCGTATTTGGCTACCACCATAAATTTTATATGCGTTTTACTACGAGTACTACAGAGTTTACTGTGTTTTAGATAGTGAATTTTATGTTGGGATAAGGATGAGCAGGACAAAATTTGCTTCGTGCTTCATCGTGGCAGCAACCCTTATGCTTTCATTTGTAGCTGGCTCTAGTCTTTTAATGGTTAGGGCTTTTAGTGGTTCAGGCTCAGGAACAATAGGAGCTCCATACATCATTACAACAGTTGCTCAGTTACAGGAAGTAAATGATGAGTTATCTGCGTATTATGAACTGGGCAATGACATCGACGCCTCCGAAACATCGGCGTGGGGTGGAGGATTCAACCCCCTCGGAGACAGCGGCACTAAGTTCACGGGTCACTTTGACGGCAAAGGATACGTCATCCACGATCTCTACATCAGCAGATCAGTTGAAGATTACGTGGGCTTGTTTGGATGTGTTGGTTCTGGTGCCGAGATTAAAAACGTGGGGCTTGTCGATGTTGATATAACCGGTAATAATGGTGTGGGTGGTTTTGTAGGAATTAATTATGGGACGATTACTAGTTGTTACTCCACGGGAACTGCGAATGGTAATCATTATGTGGGTGGGTTTGCAGGAGACAATGATGGTCCGATTAGTGACTGTTACTCGGCAGGAAGCGTTGATGGTGATTATTATGTTGGTGGCTTTGCAGGATCCAATTATGAGACAATTAGCGACTGTTACTCGACGGGAAGCGTCAGCGGAGCCAATGGTCACATGGGTGGTTTTGTAGGACATAATGCGGGGACGATTACTAGTTGTTACTC
>JAGMEO010000049.1 GCA_023128135.1 Candidatus Bathyarchaeota archaeon
CAGATGATGTTAATGTCTGCACTGGGGCAACGACTACGCTTTCACCAGTGTGGATGCCCATAGGGTCAACATTTTCCATAGAACAAACAACAATGCAGTTATCGTAACAATCTCTTACAACTTCATATTCAACTTCCTTCCAGTGTCCTATTTGTTCTTCAATTAGAACTTGGTGGTCAATACTCCACTCTAAAGCCCGTTCTACTATATTCTTAAGCTGTTTGTCATTGTTGGCTAAACCGGAGCCTCCACCACCAAGCATGTATGCTGTCCTTACAATTACTGGGTATCCTATTTCTCTTGCAATTTTTGTTGCTTCTTTCTTGTCGTATGCTGCTCCGCTTTTGGGGATGGGAACATTTGCTTTTTCCATTGCTTCCTTGAATAGAAGACGGTCTTCTGTTAGCTCTATGGCTTTTATTGATGTTCCTAGGACTCTGACCTTTTCTTTCTTAAGGACTCCTCTTCTTGCCAATTGTACACCGACATTCAAAGCCACTTGGCCTCCAAAACCAAGCAGTATTCCGTCAGGCTTCTCTCTTCTAATGATCTGGGTGATCACATCTGGATTACATGGTTCCAAATACACCGTGTCAGCCATTCTTGAACCTGTTTGAATTGTCGCTACATTTGGGTTCACAAGAACTGTTTTGACTCCTTCTTCTCTGAGTGCTTTAAGACATTGAGAACCACTATAATCAAATTCTGCGGCTTGAGCGATGACTATTCCTCCACTGCCTATCATCAAAACCTTCTTAACATCGTCGAATATTGGCGTTTAAGGCTCCTCCTTATTTCCCTTGCTCTGCGTATTTACCTAGAATTTCCAAGAAATGATCAAACATGTAGTTTGAGTCATTTGGACCTGGAGACGCTTCTGGGTGGAATTGAATACCAAATATTTTTTTCTTTTTATGAGCGACTCCTTCAATGGTTTTGTCATTTGCGTTTATGAAGGTTGCATACAGACCAGTTTTCTCTAGAGAGTTAGCGTCAACAGCATAACCATGATTCTGGCTAGTAATGTAACATCTTTCTGTGCTTAGATCAATGCATGGGTGGTTTTGACCTCTATGACCAAATCTCAGTTTATACGTATCTCCACCCATAGATAATGTAATGATTTGCATCCCTAAACAGATTCCAAAAATCGGAAGATTAGTCTCAGCGATTTGTACAACATTCTCAATGACATTCTCACACATCTTCGGGTTACCAGGACCGCTAGATATAATCACTCCATCTGGCTCTAAGGCAAAGATTTCACTCGCGGTCATCTTAGGTGGAACCAATGTCACGTTTAGCCCTCTGGTCACAAGATTCTTGATTATGCTCTTCTTCACTCCACAGTCAATCAAAACAACACCTAAATCACCGTTAGCGTCAATTTTTTTCACCTTTTTAGAGGCAACCTCTGCCACCAAGTTCCTTTCATTTGGATCAGGTATTTCTTTAGCTTCTTCAATCAAATCCTTTAGGTCAGGGTTTTCTCCTTTCTTGAATACTTGGAGAATTCCAAGCATAGTTCCTTGATTTCTTATCTTCTTAGTGAGCATTCTGGTGTCAACATACTGTATCCCTGGTACTCCGCTCTTCTCAAACCATTGACCAAGTGTTAATTGAGAAGACCAGTGACTTGGGGTATCACATAATTCACGAATAATGTATCCCTCAATCTGAGGGCTTTCTGATTCAAAATGTTCCTCATAAACACCATAATTTCCGATGAGTGGGTAAGTCTGCATTAAGATTTGACCCTTATACGATGGGTCAGTGATGGCTTCAGTATATCCTACCATGCCTGTGTTGAAAACAACTTCTCCAGAAATCTTCTTTATTGCTCCAAAACCAGAACCCTTGACAAAGCTACCGTCTTCTAGTACCAATACTGCTTCTCTTGCAATTTTTGTTGTTTTCATTTTCTTCAGAATGAATCCTTTTTCGAGAGATATAGACTCAGCGATTTAAGTTTTATGCACTGTACTACCTATCAACAAACTTTATTAAAACAAAGCTTAAGTAAATTATCTCGAGGTTTAGATGTCAAAAAGAAGTTTTTCACTGGAACAATCATTTTTTTCATGCCATGGTGCTAGGTTCAAATGAAAATGCCAATTAGAATTTTTTCCTACGTTTACCCTCATGTTTAAGAAAAAGGGAAGAATATGGAAAAGAAAACTCAAGAAAAAGAACTAATTAAACTGATGATAGACGATCCTTCTGATTTTGTCTTTCATGCCGCTTACATGGCTTATTCAAAAACATGGGATGAAAATCCTTCGAAAGATGCTCGTTCTGAGTTGAATGAGATTATGCTTTCATTTTCAAAAGGAGAAATTGATGACCGTGTTTTTTATAGCGAAATACACGCGTTTAGAAGAGATATTAACTCTGAAATGAGTATTAGATCTACTATCAGAACTCAAAAGAAAAGAGCTTGGAGAAAAAAGGAACAGAGGAAAACTCGTCTTTCACGATACAAGAAATAATCTTTACCTGCTTTTATTTTACTTGTCTAAATCTCTCTTAATAAGAATGAAAGCGGTTAAATATTTAGTATCAAATAGATAATTAAAGGTGAAAAATTTGAGTACTCAAGTAATATCATATGTGTTGCTTGTAACCGAAGTTGGAAAAGAATACGAGGTTGTCCAAGAATTAAAGAAGATTAAAGGCGTCGAAGAAGTTAAGGCAGTATATGGGGAATTTGACATCGTATCCAGAATCGAAGGTGCAGATTTAAAAGCCTTGGATGAAGCAGTTACTAAACTACGAAAAATTCCAGGCGTTATCAGAACTGTTACTTTGATCTCCTCTTAATCTGAGATAATATAATTCATTCGTTGTTTCCATTTCTAGATCAGGTGAAAAACAAGAATCCCGACACCTGACCCAAAAGTAACAGCCAACAAATTTACCATATTATTGTCGATCCATGAATATCCTTTCAAATGAATGGCGTGTTTTTCACAATGGAACTTTTTTTCTATGTTTTTTCCACAAACCTTGCATTTGTATCGCGCTTGGACTGTAGCACCTAGTAAACTATCAAAAGTACTGCCAAAAAAACCTGAGACAACAGAAATAATTAGGGCGGTCTGTAAATTCCAGTTCTGTGCTGCTATTATGTAAGTTAAAAGGCCAATGAGTCCCGCGCTTAATATGGAAGCTATTTCACCCAAAAGAGATACACCACCCGATGTGCCAGATAGGACCTCCTTCGATAAATTAACTATTGATCGAGGTTGTTTAGGTGATAGAAGCCCAATTTCAGTTGCCAAAGTATCTGCGATGGCTGTGCTTACAGCCCCCAGGTATCCTGCAAATAGAACATCATTGATTATGAACCCATTTACTACTGCCAAAAATGCTGCTGCACTACCATTTGCTAAGACGTTTTGCCAAGCTCTTGCACCTTTCTTCTCTTCAGCAACTCCTTTCTGCCTTTTCTCCTCATACTTATATTTCGTGGATAGACCTGCGACAATGTGAAATGTCAAGATTAACACAAACCATTTCCACCCTCCAAAAATGAAGATGGCTCCGCCCACTAACAAGCTAGCTAAGAATCCTGTAAAGTCCACAATTTTTAGTTTGAGAGACACTATGCCAAAGATGATCACAAGAAGAAATTTAATTCCGGCGTCAAACAAATTTATAGTCATCGATTTATCATCTAGTGGTCATGTTGCTTTTTTGCTGATAGTGTGTTGTTCCTTTGGCGTTGTTATCGTTTTTAAATATAACTTTCATAAATCAGAGACTACAACAGCCTTATTCTTGATATTCGCTTAGAGCTCGTAGTAAATCATTAACAGAAGGTTTTTTTGATAGTATTAGCGGAATCCGCTCAACCTCAGCAAGATGAGTCGCTAACGGATCAACGGTTTCAGGTCCATGAATTACTATCATTCTTGGTTTTAACGTGTGCACCCTCACAGCAACCATCGGTGACCTGCCATGAGTAACGTTTGTGAATATTAATGCTCTTTCTGTGGTTGAACCGAATATTTGGTAGAAATCTGCTCCTGAAAGGGTTGAAATAGCTTTGATGCTGTCAATGATCGTGTAGCCGTATATGTCTCTGTCTAATAATTCCTTACATGCAATTGGAATGCCTTCAACTAGTTCACAGAGTAATTTGGCTTTAATAGGAACATGAAATTCGCGGATGTCAACTATTGTGTCTGAGGGGTTTTTTATTAATTGAGAAAGTTCACGAAGGAGAAGACCTCCTTGTC
>JAGMEO010000005.1 GCA_023128135.1 Candidatus Bathyarchaeota archaeon
TAAGCTCGTCTTGGAAGTTTGGGTCTTTTGCAAGCTCTACGTATTTGACTAACTTTACTATCTCTCTAGCGGTCTTCCTTGCTTTTTTTGAGACTAACGCCATTCTAGCCCCTGTTCCTGCAGCGTTGCCCACAGTTTTCACCTTTTCTAATGAGAATTCTGGGAACAAGCCAATCATTCTTGCATTCTCGGGTCTGATGTAGAAGCCAAAGGCTCCAGCAACATAAACCCTATCGATGTCATCTTCTTTCACTCTAGCCTCTTTCATCAACGTGACAGTTCCGGTGTGAATAGCTGCCTTTGCTAACTGAATCTCTCGAATGTCTTTCTGCGTAATTACTATGTTGGTTCCTGTTGAAGTCTCCTTTCCCCCGGCTAGAACATATTCTAACACGCCTTCTTTAACTCGTAATCTTGGTGAGTTCAAGTTCTTATTCATTTTTCCTGACATGTCAATAATACCTGCTTTCAGCATCTCAGCTGGCACATCAACAATAGCTGAGCCACAGATCCCTGAAGGCTTAGCATCGCTAATAGTTTTGTATTCAACCTCTAAGTTATCGGGATTAATGGTGATTTTTTCAATGGCGCCTGAGGCTGCTCTCATGCCATGTTTTATATGTCCTCCCTCAAAAGCTGGACCAGACGCACATGAACAAGCAAATAATCCATCTTCATTTCCTAAGACAACCTCCGTATTGGTTCCAATGTCCAATATCATAGAGAGTTCTTTTCTTTTGTAAACCTCCGTCGCCAAGATCACGGCAACAGCATCAGACCCTACAAACCCAGCAATAACAGGCAGAGCATGGATGTTGCCATTGGAATTAATCTTAACACCAATCGCATCAGCATTAACATCCATACTGCTTCTGACAACAGGCATGTATGGTGCTACACCCAGAGATTTCACTGGTATGTTTAGGAAAAGGTGGTGCATGACAGTGTTTCCAACAACAGTCATCTCATAGACCTCATTTAGATCAACACCAGTCTTACCACACAGATCTGTAAGAATGGTATTTACCCCTTTGACGACTTCATTTTGGAGTTTCTTATGATCTTTATACGCAATTCTGGAGATGACGTCTTCTCCATACAAAATTTGAGGATTCATCAATGAGCCTGCAGCAATAACCTTTCCCGTATTCAGGTTAATAAGAAAACCAGCGAGTTTTGTTGTACCAATGTCAACAGCATAACCAAAACTTCTTTGCGTTGTATCTTTCGGTTCCACAGTGATAATCCTTTTTTCATTCCACAATGTTATTGTTATTTTTCCTTCAGCACGCTTCAAAACAGATATTAAAGAATTGATTATTCTAGGGTCTATTTTTACGTCCTTAACGTCATATTGCATCTCAAGACTTTTCAGGAATTCTTCGAATTTTAATTTGGAGTCTTCAAAAATTGGTGCTCGCAACTTGACAAAATATTTTTTAATTATAGGAATTGGCTTAATAGACGTGTCTATGCCTTCTATTTGTAGCCTTTGCTTGCCAGTTTGGCTTTCTTCAGGAATCATAATCTTAATTGAATCGTGAATTAAAGATTGGCAAGCCAACCTATAACCAACTGAAAGCTCCTCAGAGGTTAAACGCTTCTTCTCTTCTTTAGTCATCGAACTAATAGCATCCATATTCTCAACAATGACTTTACATTTTCCACATTTACCTTTACCACCACATATTGATGTCAAGTCTACATCTGCCATTCTTGCAGCTTCTAAAATGCTTGTTCCAGCTTGAACTTTCACACGCTTTCCAGGTGGCTGAAAAATAACTTCTTTTTTCGGTTGCAATAAATTTCCTTCTCTTCCCTTGACTACTAAGATTTTAAAGGCTTGTTAATAATATAAGAATAATTAATTGACTTATTTGGCTTCTAACTCTTCGCGTTATGTTTATTAAAAAGCGATTGCTTCTAAAGTAGCAGTTTTACTGCATGGATGAAATGTGAATGACTGAAGATAAAAGCACACTTAGCGGAATAATTTATGAGTGCGTTAAATGTGGTGCACAAATAAGTTATGATAAATTGGTGATAATGCCAGAGATTAAATGCCACGAGTGTGGTTACCGGATTCTAAAAAAGATTCGTCCACCAATTGTTAAGAGAATCAAAGCCATATAGACTATGGTTAAGTTAAAAAGTCCATAAGGCTTAAATATCCTAACAAAATTCTTTGTTCTAAAGTTTAATTTATGGGAAAGGGAAGATGGCAGAAGTTTTTCCTCCTCTCTCTAAATAATAATTCTTTTCTGAAGCCGTCTTCCCCCCAATCATTTTACATTGAAAAAAAGGGTTTTTATATTTCAGTCTTCTCTTGGGGGTTTTCTCAAGAATGCTACTATTAAAACTATAAAAGCAGATACCCCTGTCAGAATTACGATTGGCAGATTGATTGTTTCTGGTCTTGGTATTAATATGTACTCAGCGTTCTCTTCTATTACACCTATACTCATGTAATGTTGAAGGATGCCTTGATATCTTCCATATTTTAGAGAGACGTAATCGGATCGTTCATCCTCTATGATGTTTGCTTCAACATGTAAGATCGATGAGATACCGGAAAAGGTGGCAACTGCTTCGTTGGACCATTTATAGAATCCTTCCACTAGTTCTGATTCTACTCCTATGATTTGGATTAAACCTGAATCCTCCATTTGCTGATACGCCGAAGAATGGCTTTTTGTGGTCTCACCTGGAATATCTCTACTTAATTTGAATTCGAGAGCCAAGCCACTGGAACTGGGTTGTGCAAAAGTCCAGTTCCATACGATGACGTTAATTCCAAGCTCGCTTCTACCAGCCAGAGTGTAAGCTGTTTTGCCATTTACTGAAGTAGATGTATTAAAGGCATTATGATACATATTGACCTCAAACATGACTCCAAATTGGTAAACTGGTGGTCCAAAAAGTATTAGACGGACACTGTAACCGATTTCTTCACCTTCGTCATCAATTATGACATAGGGATCTGTTTGAGCCCAAGGTAATTTATTTACTTCCACTGATAGTATAATATCATCATCGTACTCATAGATCTTATCAAGACTTAGTCTGAAATGTGTATAATTCTCGGTGTCACCTGTATAATAGAAAGTTATAACAGGTTTTGTTCCAGAAATTTCGGTAGTCAACACATCAGATTGTAATATTGTTTTCCCACCTTTTTTATAGACTTGAACAGGATTATCTGTATTATTCATCTTAACGACTGGAAGTAAAGAGAGAAGAATTAGGAAAATCGTCAAGAACGTGAGCGTATGTATACAGGATTTTTTGTGATTGAGACACTGTTTATTCAAGTCATACCACCTCAAATTGTAAATCTGAATACGAAAAAGAGAACATAGATAATGTTAAGATATTGTATCAAGAAACTTATCACTGCAGCTCTATCGATCCTCAGAGCCTTGGATATGCTTATAGCGATGGATAATAAACCGATTGACCAAATTTGACAGATAAGCATGAGACCCCACCAAAAAATGTCGTTTAAAAGAAATCCAGGACTAATCGCTTTGACTAGAGCCCACAGGAAAGCATAAAAGATGATTGGAGAAAGAGAAAAAGCTGTTCCTGATAGTAATGTTAAATGTTCTTCTTTTCGACGATATATCAGATAAGATAACCCGTCGCTTAATGCAAAAATTAGTAACCAGCTTGCGAAGAATTTAATCGCAATCATATAAGGTTCAACAGTTGGCCTGCTATTAAAGAACAATAAGATTGGCTCTAATCTTGCTTCAGCCAAGAGCCAAGATCCAAGAGCAATTATAGCAGTGGCTTCAACGATTCGTTTCCTGGGCGTTGATGAGATAAAAGCAAACAGTTGTTTAGGTAAAACTATTGAAGTTATACGATTAAACAAAGTTACATGAGGCGTTTTTTCTTTGATTCCCATATCTTCGAGGGTTTCTTTGCTAGAAGTGAAAATTTTGATAGCGAGTTTACCTTTATCGGTTAGGATGTATTTTCTTTTCTTGTCTTGAGTAATTAAGTCTCCAAGTGTATCAAGATGATAGTATAAAGTACCTACGCTAACATTCAATTCTTCTTTTAAATCTCTGAAGCCAATCCTTTCGTTCTTCGCCATGAGATCTACAATCGTCTTTCTAATTGGATGACTGAGAGCAGCATAAATCTGCCTTGTATCTTTTGATAGATCCTCGTTAGGCATCAGAGTTATCCTCAATCAAGATTTATCTCATTACACAATTTTAAGATTAAACGATTTCCATTTTAATAATTTAACTACTTAAAATCTTCTTACAACACGTAAATAATTTACTACATACTGAAAATTGTTTCTTTTGGATACATGAAAAAACAGGAAAAGCATCAAATAATATGAACAAAATGCTCTAATCCTTGAAAAAATGACTCAAAATTAAAAGCAGTTATAAATTTCTATATTTATTGTCTAAATCCTTAGACTATCTTTAAGTAAACATGTATCGGATAATTGACAATCAACAGGAATTGGTAACTATGGATTTATACGATAGAATTTCAGAGCTTAGCAAACGGCGAGGAATTTTTTTCCCCTCATTTGAAATTTATGGAGGGCTGGGTGGGTTCTATGATTATGGTCCCATCGGTGCCACACTCAAACGTAATATTGAGAACAAATGGATGAAGATATTTGTATTAAAAGAAGGTATGGTGGAGATTGAGTCAACAATGATTTTACCTTCAGTTGTTTTTGAAGCTTCAGGCCACATCGCTCATTTCACGGACATCCTCACAAAGTGTACTGCTTGTAATGAGACCTACCGAACCGACCATGTCATAAAAGAAGCAGGAGTCGAAATAAGAGAAGGGTTGAAAGCTGAAGAACTTGACAAAGTCATAAGAAAAAAAGATGTTCAATGCCCAAAATGTGGTGGTGAATTAGAGAAGTCTTCTCCTTTCAATCTAATGTTTAAGGTAGAAATAGGTCCCTATTGGAGAAGTATAACCGGTTATGGAAGACCTGAAGCCGCTCAAGCACAGTTTGTAGATTTTAAGAGAGTCTATTCTTCAGAGAGAGAGCGGCTGCCTCTTGGTATAGCTCAAGTTGGAAGATGCTTAAGAAACGAGATCGCACCACGAAAAGGACCGATTAGATTGAGAGAATTTACAATCATTGATTACGAAATCTTCTTCGATCCTGATGACTCTTCGTATTCAAGAATAGAGCTTCTAGAGGATCAAAAGCTTCGGATTCTAACATCAAAAGAGCAAACTTCTGGAACAAATAGAATAAAAGAAGTCACTGTAAAAGAAGCTCTGAAAAAAGGTTTGATAGGTAATGAGATACAGGCATATTTCTTGGCTCTTGCTGTCAGGTTTATGAAAGAGTTGGGCGTTCCACCGGAAAAACAGCGACTAAGAGAACAACTACCAGAAGAGAAAGCCCATTATTCGAAACAAACTTTTGATCAAGAAGTGTGGTTGGAACGTTGGGGATGGACTGAAATTTCTGGCAGCGCATATAGAACTAATTATGATGTAAGCAGACACATGACTTACAGCGGGAAAGACTTGCGAGTTTTCAAAGCCTTTGATAAACCGAAGAAAGTTAGGAAGATAATTCAGAAACCTAATAGAGAGTTAATCCAAGAAGACTTTGGAGAGGAAACGAAGATGATCATTAAACTTCTCTCTAAAAGTGATCCTCAAGTAGTTAAACAGAATTTTGAGGAAAGAGGTGTCTACGAGCTGCCAGGACCCACTTCACTAAAACTGTACCCTAAACATGTAGATTTTGAGATAATTGAAACAGAAGCCACAGGAAAATACTTCATTCCACATGTCATTGAACCTTCATTTGGGGTTGACCGGGTTTTCTACTCTATTTTAGAATACGCCTATACAGAGAAAGGAGGAAGAGTAATCTTAAGAATTCCTAGAGATATTGCACCAATAAAGGCATTAGTCTTTCCTCTTGTGAACAAGGATGGCATACCAGAACTAGCTGAGAAAGTATACAACTTAATCATTGAGAAGGACATAGTAGCAAGGTATGATGGTTCAGGATCAATAGGGAAACGATATGCGAGAGCCGACGAAATAGGTGTACCGATATGTATAACCATAGATTATGATTCTCTGAAAGATAATACAGTTACACTGAGAGATCTAGATACATGGTCACAAATTCGCATGAAAATTACAGATCTTCCAGAGAAACTGCACCGCTATATCAAAGGTAAAAAAGAGTTCAATGATCTAGGAACCCCTTATAATAAAAATTCTACTTAACAGTTTTAACCCTAATTTTTTCGGTACTCTTTTTAATAAGATCTCTCATTTCACTCTCATACACAATCTAATTACTTGGCGAATACGACTTGGTTTTCCCCAGTGAAACAGAAGAACAAATCAGAAGGATAGTTCTAGACATATGCCAAGATCACATAAGGAAAATATTGGAAAGTGTTAGAGAACTTACATTAATGATAGACGACTTTGCACAAAAGAATAGCGATCAAAAAAGTTTCGAAGAGAGACTGCTAAAAATTAGACAGTTGAAAGATGAAGCTTCAGAGTTCAAACGAGTTCTTCTAAGAGAACTTACTGAAACTGGCATGATCCTGCTAAGTAGAGAAGACCTAATGCGTCTTGTTAACCAAGTAAACGAGATAGTCGATTTTTCTGAAGAAGGCGCTTTTAGACTAAACGAGCTCAATAAGAGAAAGATTAAGATAAGTGATGAATTACGAAATGATCTTTTAAACTTGAGCAAAAACGTACTCAAAGCCGTAACAGCTCTACGAAACACAATTCTGTCTCTAAAATTCAGTAGGAGCAGAACTATTGAATTGGCAAAAGGCGTAGAAGCAGCAAAATATGTGGTCGATGAAATCTACAGAAACATTGACTTAAAGATCATCGACACAAAGATGGACATAAATTACAAGCTTTTTCTAAGGGAAATAGTTATAGTCTTAGAACACATCGCAGACACCACTGAAGACGCAACGGATTCAGCTAGAATCCTAGCGCTCAGCATATGAAAAACGTGAAGGATTATGAAAAAGAAAAAGGCCTTTAGCGCTGAACTACTTGAAAACCGTTTGGTCGTATGGGATACTAAAGAAGGATCAAAACTTTTTGGCATGGGTTTCTACGGAAAACCCGTAGGAATTCCAAAACCTAAAACAGCAGAATTCAACGTGCCCTTGAACATTGACCTAATCGAAGGACTATATCTCTTAGAAAAGGGATTACTCAAGGTATATGCTGGCCCAAAAAAACGTGAAATAAGTGCGGAGAAATTGAGAAGATATGCTAATAAGATCTTCGACAACTTCAAAATCAATTACATGGTTTACGAAGATCTAAGAGAGCACAACTACGTAGTTCTTCCTGGTATAAAATTCGGATGTGAGTTTGCAGTATATGAACATGGACCCGGAATGGACCATTCACCATACCTCGTATCAGTAAAAGAGTCAAAAGAAAATATAACGTCAACAGATATTGTAAGAGCCGGGCGACTCGCCACAACTGTAAGAAAACGATTCATTATTGCAGTTCCAAATCCTAGAAAAAATGAAGTTCAATATCTAATGTTCAAATGGTTTAAGGCTTAGCCCAGCATTTTGCTTACATTTCATTTAAAGGAACAAAATTTTTAGTTAAAATCAAAATCCTTTAGATTTTTTTCGAAGTTTAAGGAGACTATTTAGATAAGCCCTCTTATTTATCTTCAAAGGTTTTTTGTTAGATTCAAAAAGAAGTTTGGTCTTTCCTTTTCTCTTCTCGGAATCGATGTTGTTTAAGAGTTTTAAGACATGCAAGGGTGTGCTGAATTCTTCCAGTTTACCTTCAGAACGTTTTCGCCACACGCGAATACAGTCATCAACTATACAACTTAAGACACATGCAGCACAGTAAACACATAAATCTTCAGCTATTCCAATCTCTCCGGATCTCCAGAAAGTGCTTTGACCTATTTCAGGAGATCGGCAAATAAAGCTATAATTACTGGTGGCGATAGATCTGATATACAATTAACTGCTTTACAGACAGATACATCAGCATTAATCTTAACAGGAAATCTTTATCCTGATGTTCGTGTGTTAGCGAGGGCAGAACATCAAGGTGTACCCATTCTCCTCGTCCCATACGACACATATACAACAGTTTCTAAAACAAGAGAAGTCACAGGTCGAATGAAGTATACAGACAAAGAGAAGATCAAGTTAACGAAAAAAATGATGGAAGAACACGTGAAATGGAAAGACATATTGAAAATTCTAAGCGTGTAATCTATTCTCATAAAAGCTAAAAGAACTAATAACTCCGAGAATTGATTTCCTTTTTGAATAGATTTCTTTAGAAGTCTTTATATCATTACGTTAAAAAGAATCTAAATTAGATGCATGGGGTTCTTGAGATTTGTGTGGGATTTTTGGTTGTGTCCTTAAACAAGGCAAGGCAGCACCTCTTATTCACGCTGCATTAAAGAGACTGGAATATCGTGGCTATGACTCCGTTGGAGAAATTACCATATATGATGGAAAACTTCACATGAAAAAAGACCAAGGAAAAATCGATGAAGTTCATAAAATTCATGATCTTGACGATTTACCAGGAAGCATAGGTTTTGGACACACAAGATGGGCAACACATGGTGCTCCATTACAAATCAACGCGCACCCACACATAGATTGTAAGGGAGAGATAGCAGTCATACATAATGGAATCATAGAAAATTTTGCGGAGTTAAAGAAGGAACTTGAGAAAAATGGTCATAATTTTAAATCCAAAACCGACACTGAAATAATTCCGCATTTGATTGAAGAGATTTGGGACAAAAATCCTTCACTTAATTTGATAGAAGCTGTTCATCAAGCTGTAAAACGGCTTGATGGCTCGTATGCAATTGCAGTATTCTCAACAAAAGAACCTGACAAAATAATCTGCGCGAGAAATGAAAGTCCACTTATTATTGGTGTTGGTGAAGATGGAATATATTTTGCCTCAGACATTCCAGCATTCCTACCACTTACAAATAAAGCTGTAATAATAGAAAACGGAGAACTTGTAATAATATCAGAAAAAGGTTATGAAATCAGAAAAATCGCTGATTTTAAACTAGTTACAAGAGAACCAAAAATTATTGATTGGAATCCTGAAATGGCGAAAAAAGAGGGTTATCCTCATTTCATGTTAAAGGAAATCTACGAGCAGCCAGAACGTTTACGAGACAGTCTCAGATTGCAAGAACACTATCTTGATTTATTGGCTACCTTTCTTGATCGTGGAACTGAAATATTTCTCGTAGCTGCAGGTACTTCATATCATGCTTGTTTAGCTGCTTCCTACATTTTTTCTAAACTAGCTTTTTTGACATCTTATCCAATAATAGCCTCAGAATTCATTAGTCAACAGGGAAAATCTATAGGCATCAATAGCACCATATTGGTAGTTAGCCAATCAGGTGAAACCTCAGATACTTTAGCAGCTGTAGAATATGCTCGACAAAAAGCAGCAACAATCCTTGCTCTAACTAATGTTATCAATTCAACCTTAACCCGGATTTCAAGGGTATACATTGATCAGCTTTCAGGTCCAGAAATTGGAGTAGCAGCAACAAAAACGTTCACCTCCCAAGTTTCAATCCTGACTCAACTAGCCATCAGACTCGCAAAGAAGCGAGGAAAAGTATCACAAGACGAGATGGATCTTCTAGCTGAAAAAATAGAAGACATACCAAATGCTGTAGAGAAGATTATTAACACAAAAGCTGAGAAAGTGAAACAGATTGCGAAGAAATACAAAGATTCAAAAACATTCTTTTTCCTTGGTCGAGGAATAAGCACAGCTACAGCTTATGAGGGAAGATTGAAACTCATGGAGATAGCTTATATTCCTTCAATAGCTTTTCCAGCAGGAGAAAGCAAACATGGACCAATAAGTTTGGTTGAACCTGGTTTCCCTGTTGTATTTGTATGTCCAATGGACGGCACGCATAAAACCATAATTGGCAACATCATGGAGATGAAAGCAAGAGGAGCCTCCATAATTACTATTATAGAAGAAGGGGATGAAGAGATTAAGCAATTGGCAGATGATTATATTGAAGTTCCAAAAGGTTTTCCTGAAGTCCTATCTCCGATACCCTTTATTATTCCATTACAGCTTTTAGCTTATTATATTGCAGTAGAAAGAAACCTCGATCCAGACAAACCTAGAAACCTTGCAAAGTCAGTTACTGTAAAATAAATCCGAAATGACAGATGAGATTAAGACTTTTCTGATCTCAAAATATTCAACATTTTTTCGTGCGTTTTACCATTCGAAGCCACAAACATTTTCATGTAGGGATTCCAAGAACCACCATTTAGATCAGTTATAGTTCCTTTGGCTTCTTCAAGTATTAAACATCCACCTGCAACATCTTCTGGTTTACCAAGTGTGACATAGGCTTCTGCTTTACCAGAAGCAACCAATGTAAGACACACAGCTGTTGTCCCGATTATTCTAGTTCTAAAAACCGAGTCAACTAAGTTGAAAAAAGAGGGCTTTTCAATTTCCCCTTTTTTCAAAAGTCTACTTCCATATAATAAAAAGGCTTCCTTGAGGTTCTTTTTTGAAACAAAAATTTTTGTGCCGTTGCAATAAGCACCTTTTCCTTTCTCAGCTAAATACACTTCGTCGAAGAAAGGAATGTTCACAACCCCTAATACTATTTTACCCTTATACTCTAGGGCTATTGAGACAGCAAATAAAGGAAGACCGTGAATGAAATTGTGAGTTCCATCCAAAGGATCAATTATCCAGGTGTAATCAGAATTTTTCTTCAACGTTCCCTTTTCTTCAGATATTATGGAATGATCAGGATAATTTTCTTTTATTAAACCAATGATTTTTTCTTCACTTTCGATATCTGAATCTGTAACTAGCTCTCCGCCAGATTTTGACTTTATAATTTTCTTTTTACCAAAGTTTTCTAAGAGAATATTCCCTGCCTCTTTAGCAGCCAGAACAGCTAATTTCTTCATTTGAAGTGACATTTTGATCAGTCCAACTAAATCACTGAACTTGGAGATAGTGCTATTCAGTCTTATGGATTAAATTAGTACCTTTAGTTTATGTTTGGCGTTCAGGAAGTTTAGAATAGACACCTTCGGAGGTTCTATAAATTGCAAGTCGTCCAACTGTCTCCCAAGTCTCACCTTCTTTGTGACTAATTTGGACGGTAAATACTTCCGCGGATGGATCCGCTTTTCCTTGCCAAACAGCAAAATTTAGGTAATCTCCATTAGGAAGTGTTGTGAAAAATTTGGCTTTAGGTCTAGATTTTTCAGACATGTATCATACTTCCAGATTGAAATATTTGATTACTCCTATTATAAAGTAACATTTTTCATTAAAACATGAGATGACGATACAAAACCTACCTGCTTTCTAGTATAGCATTACTTTACCTTCATAAATTAAATTGGTTATCTTTCTGATGTCATTTAGTTGTTCATCAACTATGGGAGTTATAGTGGGCTTGATTTGCTGTAAGGACGTATCTTTGTCTAAAATCAATTGCACATCAGCAATCATCGGCTCATCTATTGGTACACCTATTTGACTTAAAATTTTTACGTAGACTTCTTTCACACCATCAACCTGATCATAAATATTTCCAGCGATCTGTCCTGCAAGTACATTATATATTTTCCCAACGTGGTTAACTGGGTTCTTTCCAGCAGTTGCTTCCAAAGACATAGGTCTTAAAGGAGTAATCAATCCATTGACACGATTTCCCCTTCCAGTGTTTCCATCATCGCCCTGTTCAGCCGAGGTTCCAGTGACAGTTAAATAGAATGAGTTCTTTGAAAGGTCATCAGCCATGTTAACGAATACGTTAACAGAATTATCATTTATCTTTACAGCAAGATCTGCTACTCTGTTTCTTATTTCCTCTTTAATGTTCAGATAATGATCTTTGTCAGGCGTTATACTACTTATGAAAGCTGTAGCGATTGTCAATTTTACATCTTTATCTCGACGTAAACCCATGACTTTAATGTCTTCACCAACCTCAGGTAATTCCTTCTTTAGTTTTAGAGAATTCAGATATTTTTCGGATTCTAAGACAGTTTTTTCTAGTTGACTTAATGGAGCGTAACCTACACCAAACGAGCTGTCATTTGCTAAAGGCATGGTTTTGTCAGAGTTGAAGACGTTGATAAGTTCAGAAGAGCTTTGTTTAATCATGCTTTTAATTTTGACATGTTTATCTATGTCTAAAAAACGGAATGTCTTTTTGAGGAACGCTCTAATAGCTGTGTTAGAGATCGATTCAATTGGTATTGACTTTGAACTTCCATCTTCGCGAACTTCTGTAATCGCTCTACCTGCTATTATAAAGTTGATGGGATCAAGAACTTCTCCTCCTCCGAAAACTGGGTTAGCCCTACCGCCAACAATTAGACTTTTATCAACATTATGATGCAGGATAGTGCCAAAATTATCCAAGTAAAATTTACATAAGGATCGCGAAACTTCTTCCACAATTCCATCTGCGAGATAATCAGGATGCCCTTTTCCTTTTCGTTCAACAATTTCCACATTACGTTCTTCGATAGGCGTTTGCAGAAGCGCCTGAACTGATATGTTCCTCACTGATGTACACCGTAAAGATTTTGACTAACATGAAGATGATATAAAACTTTGCATTTTTTATAGAAGAAAAATTACTGTGAGTAATACTTCAATTATTGTTCAATGGTGATGTAAATAACGTTGTTTCCACGGATAAAGATTGTACCATAGCTAGCCAATTGCTTATCCTCAAAAATTTCTTTTGCGCCTTCCATGATGATGTTCATGTAATCATCACATTGGACCATGCGACCTTTGAATTTAACACCATTCTTCAACTTAACGGTTACATTGCTGTTAATGTTCCTCATTAAGACGTTACGTGGTCTTTTACTGGGTTCCAAATCCTTTTATTCTCCGTAGTATTTTGGCTACCTCTGTCTTAATATAAAAGTATTATTGAAAACACTCCTTTTTAATCTCAACATACTAGTTATTTACTCATTACTGTGATTAAGTTTCTTATTAAGTGGATTTTCACATATGTATATATAATCATTTAAAAAATCATGGTTTATTGATTCCAATATTTTCAAATTTGTTTTGTGAATTAAATTGGTTATCTCGTTTTTTTTGTAGTTTTTCTTTAAGGCAGAAATAACAATCAACGTCTGGGGTTTAGCGACTCTGATAATTTCTTTAAGCGTTCTTATGGGATCAGGAACATTTTGAAGCAACGTAAAGGAAAAAACAGTATTAAAAACATCTTCTCTAATTGGAAGAAAGTCAGAGTCTCCACAAATGAAAGATATGTTATTAAAATGTTTGTTCTTGTCTCTTGCTTTAGCTAGCATTGCTCGCGAAAAATCAATACCTACCAAATATGAAGCACGTTGTTTGACCTTTTC
>JAGMEO010000050.1 GCA_023128135.1 Candidatus Bathyarchaeota archaeon
CTTGGCTTAGTGGTTCTACTGTGTTGGCATGCTGTTAAGGCTCTCGGTGAAATCAAAGACAAAAAGGCTGTCGATCCCTTAATAAAAACTCTTTTTGAGGATAAAGATTCATATGTGCGCAAAGGTGCTGTTGTAGCCCTCGGTAACATTGGAGACAAAAAGTCTGTTGAGCCTCTGATAAAGGCCCTTGAAGACGGGGATTCGTATGTGTGTTCAAGCGCTGCTCTTGCCCTGGGGAAAATAGGCGATGAGCGGGCGGTTAAACCGTTAAAAGAGCTTCTTCAAGATGAGAATGAATATGTACGCGGAGAAGCAAAGAAAGCACTTGAAAATATTCTGAAGAAACAGATGTGAGAAAATGGGAATATTTGATAAATTTAGGAAGAAGAAAGAGAAGGAACCTTCGGACATGGAATTATACAATGCCTACTTGGTAAATATGGGAAAGAATATGAAGTTGGCCCGCATAGAGTATCTGACAGCGCGCGTTCATCATGCTTTGGAGGCTATTCGATGGGGGATCAAAGCCTACCGCGTATTCCATCCTGTGCCACCCGATCTCCATGAAGATTTGCGTATACTCAGTCTCGAGGTGGAGAGAGACCTTGAGAGACTCACTGATCCTGATCCGACCGAAAAGTTTTCCTTAAGTTCTCTTCGGAGACAGTTTGGCGAAGAATTTGGTATGGGATATAAAAAACTCAAAGAAAACAAACAGAAAGTAAGCAAAGAGGAGGATAGCGAGCTAGTCAAGGAATCGATAGAGTTGATGGAGAAGCTAGCGAAAAGAATCAGAGAAATGTTAGGACTCATGTAATTAAAAGAAGGCTGCTCAGTGTACGCGTTAGTGCGGGAGAGCGAGATTAAAAAGGGGATGCGAGGAAGTGGTGAAACCAGATATTGAGAAGATGAAAGAACATAAACACTTCCAGCACTGCAGGAAATGTGGCTTGCAGATCTGGCGTACGTGAAAGGATTAAACATCAAGCTCAGATGAAAAAGAGAAAAAACCTTAAAGATGAAAAGTGGAAGAGAACATGACTAGAGGGGTTTAAGCGTTGAATAAACGACAGGACAGGACTGTGAAAGTGGTTACCTTGGAGAAGGGGGAAAGAAAGGTTAGGGAGATTATCATTCCTAATCGAAACAACATTTGTCACTATTGTAGCTACTGTACTTATGTCTGGGGTCAGAAATGTAAAGCAGGACACATACAAACTAAACTGAAATATGTATGTCCAGGAATGAGCAAGAAAACTGGACGTTGAAACACAGCGTCGGTCAAGAACAGGTTTTAAAGCTTAAATGTAACATTTGAAGGCTGAATGTAACCTCTTCTAAAGGGTTACTGTTTCAGTAACCTTTTAACAGCTATTTGAACATCATTGGATTTGACGGTTTTTCTTCCAGCGTGTTTCGCGAAGTCCAATGCGTCTTTCGCTATTATAAAGCCAATCGACTCCAAGGCTTTCCGAAGTTCTTCAGCAGCCTCTTCACTCACCCTCTCAGCACCAGCCTTCTTGAGCATCCTGTGCATTGATGCTACATGAAGATCGTGGTCAACCATAGGAACCTCTCCGTCTCACTTCATAAGAGACACGTAATAATTCTGTTGTGTGTGTTATAAATGGTTTTTATAAAAAAATCCTCAATGTTCGATCGGCAGGCAACCTTAAGATAAAAATCATCTAAAGCTATACAGTAAAATGCGTAACATAGTTAAGATGTGGTTTTTCTGAGCTGTCTTTCCAGCTTGATGTTGAAAGGCCATGTTTTATTTTTTTCTAGAACTTGAAAAACTTTCTTTGAGGTAGTTGCTGGTTTCTTTACTTTATGTTCCTTGAGAATCCAGAAGACACTGAACTCTTCTTCGCTGAGACCAACGCGCGCGGAATTCCAACATTTTTTTAACATTTCACGAAGATTCAAGAGGAGAACTATATGTGATCCCTAGTAGATCGATCTTTAGACGAAAAAATATGCTCGTAAAAGGTATATTCAATTAGAAATAAATGCAATTATCCGTTCGAAAAAGATATTTTGAAAAGATCTTTCTCTGATTGGACTGACGGAAACCCTCAGAGTGATTAATTCTAGAACTTTACAATAATTTGCGGATTCTAATAATCGCCAGAGCGATGATTTCAAAAATGGTGAAGTAAATAAAGTTCAAATTAGTAGAATGGTTTTTTTGTTTAGTCTGTATTGTAAGTAAATAGCGAAAATACTTGATAGTTAGGTCTTGACAGCACTGAACCGTTTAGAGGAGTTGGGAATTGAAAGGATTGGAGTTACTAAGCTTTGCAGTCAGTTATGGTGTGAGATGCAGACTGAGCTTGACCTTCGCTATGGTAAGCCAAGAACAGAAGCCATGATTCAAGGAGGAGATCGTCATCGGGAGCTACATGAGGAGATTGCAGAAGTAGTTCTAGTCAAACCACGTACTCTTGCTGACCGTGCTGCACTGATGTTTCAGAATATGGTAAACGGGATAACTCAGTTACTTCGAGAAGGAGTGACTCGAGAACTTCCATTAATCGGGGTGATTTCTCCTTTGAAAATTCTCGGTCAGATAGATGAGCTTGTATTACAGGATAACAAGGTATTCATAAAGGACTACAAGACCCGTCAGACCCCAAAGTTTCCGTCGTTTTGGCAGCAGCGATGTGAGGAAATGCAACTGATGTTTTATCATCAACTGCTCACAGACATAACTTGTAAGCATTTTTGCCTTGACGATGCATTAACAGTATTCAATCTAGATAGCAATGACTCAATTAGCAATGAATTTCACTCAACAATATCTAAGAAAGGATTGAAACTTCACTCTCCTAATGTTTCAAATATAGGGAAACTAGCTTTCAGTCTTATAACGTCACTCCCATCAATCTCAGATAAGTTTGAAATTGTTTATGAACACCAAGAGACCAAAAAGTACATTGGCAAACACGAGTTTATGCTTAATCCTGATCTTTTTTCGAGAGATTTAAAATTCATACTTGAATATTGGAAAGGAGAAAGAGAAGCAAAGCCTGTTAGCGAGAAAAACCGTTGGAAATGTAAGTTCTGTGAACATGTCTCCAAGTGTCCACTCTGGGCTTCGCAGGAAAAATAAAAAAATCGAATATATCGATCGCTCTGATTACGCTGAGGGAACCCTCAGTATGACTGTAAAGTCATGTTTCTCAAGCTTTCGATCGATTGGGAGCTGACTAGCCAAGGGTTAGAAGTGCGGTGCCAGCTGTTACAAGAAGAGTTCCAAAGACTACTCTCTTAGAGACCCTTTCCTTTAGAAACAGTATGGCGATGATAGTGGAAAAGAGAGGCGTAGCTGATGCTAGGGGGGCACCAACGCTAGCTCTAGTTGTCTCCAGTCCATAATAGAAAAAGGTATCTCCTACTCCTATGGCTATCAGGCCACTTAGAAACATTGTAAGAATATTAGATTTCGTTAGATGTCGCGTTGAAAACTCTGTTCTTGAAGACAGAATTGTGAATATGCCGAGACTGGGCAACAGAAAGAGCATTCTAACAGAAAGGAGAACGAAGGGGTCCATGTTTGTCAGAATTATTTTGAAGATGCAGACACCAAGGGCCCAGCATATCAGGGTGCCTAGAGATGCCAGGATCCCAAGTTTCGAATGTGATTGCTTCTGCTTGTTTTCTTTTTCAGCTCGGCCACCCACCAACCAAATTCCTGAGACGACTGCAACTGTCCCCAATAGGACTGACGAGGTTAAGGTCTCACCTAGGAAGGCTACACTTATCATAGCCACAAGGATCGAATATGAGTAAGCGATTGGAACAGCTTTAGCTATCCCAATCCGTTTTAGCCCAATAAAGTAAAGTGTGTCTCCAACTGCAAACACTAAAAGAGATGAGATGGCAATACCTGTGACTGACAGTACATCCAGCTCGAACAGAAGATCCCATTTTCCAAGAAGATACAGTGCCAGAAAAGCATAGATGGCTGCAGGAAAGCTTCGAAACAGGTTGAGCCATGCAGGACTAACATTGTGCAAACTTGTCTTATACAGAGAAGCTCCTATTGCCCAAAACAGGGCAGCCATAATAATTAAAAGCTCTCCAAACAGACAGATCTACTCCATTCATTCTGTAATGAGATTGAACACATAAGTATGAATATAAGCGCATAAAAGTAATATCATGCGCGATTTTTTGGAGCAATAGTCAATATAGTGATCGATTGCATTT
>JAGMEO010000051.1 GCA_023128135.1 Candidatus Bathyarchaeota archaeon
ATTCTAACTTCAAAAACCCCGGAGATTGTAGCAGTTCTGTGCGCAAAGAATGAGTCAGTGACGATTGTTGCATTCGCTGGCAAAATCGCTGTGGAAAATGGTGTTGATGCTGGCGAGATTGCAGCTGAAGCAGCCAAACAACTTGGAGGCGGCGGAGGCGGCGACTCATCTTTTGGTCAGGGAGGAGGAACAAAAGTTGACAGAATCAAAGAATCTTTAAGAACAGCGGAGGAAACGTTGAAGAAACAAATTAGAGGATGACTTTTTGCCTATTGAATGGAAGAAACTTGAGAATAACTGGCAGAGTGCTTGGGAAGACGATGAGGTTTTTGAAGCAGACCCTGACCCAAACAAGAGAAAGTTCTTTGTAACCTTCCCTTTCCCCTACATGAACGGTCCTCTTCATGTTGGGCATGGTTTCACTGCTACTAAAGTGGATGTTTACGCTCGATTTAAGAGGATGCAAGGGTTCAATGTTCTATTCCCATGGGCTTGGCACTGGACTGGAGAAACAATCTCTGGAGCTTCCAAACGACTTAAAGAAGGGGATAAAACATTAATTCATGCTCTAAAGGAAATTGATGGGGTTCCAGAGAGCGAGCTTAAAAATTTTGTAGACCCTGTGTACATGGCGGAATATTACACCAAAGAAGGCAGAGAGATAGTTAAGCGAATGGGGTTCTCAGTTGATTGGAGAAGAGAATTCCACACAACATCTCATGATCCAACTTTCAATCAGTTCATAACTTGGCAATATAAAAAATTACGAAAACTTGGGTATGTCGTAAAGGGGACGCATCCTGTGGTTTGGTGCCCAAACTGTGAGAGCCCTACCGGCGAGGCAGACCGCTTAACAGGTGAAGATGTGTCTCCTGAGGAATACATTCTGGTTAAGTTTAAACTCGATAACACATTTTTACCGTGTGCTACCTTTAGGCCAGAAACCATCTATGGCGCTACAAATCTCTGGATCAATCCTGAAGCAAAATACGTTCAAGCTCTCGTCGATGGAGAGCGGTGGGTGATAAGTGAGACTGCTTCCAGAAAGTTGATGGAACAGTTGAGAGATGTCAAAGTTGAGAAAAAATTTACTGGAAAAGAGTTTATTGGTAAAATTTGCTGTTCACCCATTTCAGAACAGAAGCTGCCAATTCTTCCAGGATGGTTTGTTAACCCTGATAGCGCCTCTGGGCTGGTCTATAGTGTGCCTGCTCACGCTCCTTACGATTGGCTTGCTCTCAGGGACCTCAGATTAAAACCCAATGTCTTGAAAGAGCTAAATATTGATCCAAAGCTTCTCGATGAAATTCACCCCATCTCTATGATTCAACTTGAAGGCTTTGGTGAATTTCCGGCTATAGAACTTGTGGACAAGATGGGAGTGCAGGATCAGAAAGATCCAAAAGCAGATGAGGCTACAAAGATCCTCTACAGTAAGGAATTCCACACAGGAATCCTGAAGGAAGTCTGCGGTGAATACGCTGGAAGGACAGTATCGGAAGTAAAGGAAGATCTGATACAGGCATTTAAAAGGAAAAAGATTGTTGACATGATGTATGATTTACCGCATCCAGTGATATGTCGCTGTAATACTCCTAACATTGTCAAGGTATTGGCTGATCAATGGTTTCTGAAATACTCTGATAAAGCTTGGAAATCCAAAGTTCTTGAATGTATAGCCCAAGCTCAAATCTACCCAGAAGCAGCTCGACAGTGGTTCATTGATGTGGTTGATTGGATCAGAGAGAAAGCGTGCGCAAGAAGAACAGGATTAGGAACACCTTTACCATGGGATTCTTCCTGGATTGTTGAGACACTTAGCGACTCAACTGTCTACATGGCTTACTACACTATATGCAAACACGTAAACGAGTTTGGATTAAAAAAGGAGCAGCTGACTGAAGCGGTCTTAGATTACATATTCTGTGGTGAGGGTTCAGTAAAAGAGCTTTCAGAGCTTTCTGGAATCTCAGAGAAGACTTTGAAAGAGATGCGTAAAGAGTTCCTCTACTGGTATCCTGTTGATCTCCGAAATTCAGCAAAAGAACTTTTGCCAAACCACTTAACTTTCTTTCTATTTCAACACGTGGCTCTGTTTCCAGTTGAACATTGGCCTAAAGCCATAGGAGTGAATGGAATGCTGATGATTGAAGGTATGAAGATGTCAAAGTCGAAGGGAAACTTTGTGACACTGAAGAGTGCTATTGAAAATTATGGAGCTGACCCAACTAGATGTGCATTAATGTTTGCAGCTGAAGACATGGATGACCCAAACTGGCGCGTGGATAACGTTGCAGACATTCATTCCAAGCTCAATGCTTTCTACAATCTAACTCAGAGAATCCTAAGATCAGAAAAGGGTGGAGACGCTGGGCTTCTTGAAAGATGGTTGATCAGTATGTTACAACACAGAATAAAAGCTGTGACAGACAATATTTTGGTATTGAAGACCCGAACCGCTTTAGAAAACGCGTTATTTGGAGTCTGGAACGATCTGCGTTGGTATTCCAGAAGAACAGATAAATCAAATACGGATGTACAAAGAGAAGTGCTTGATGTTTGGGTGAGACTGCTTTCACCTTTTGCTCCTCATCTTTGCGAGGAAGTATGGAAGGATGCAGGTAACTTAGGTTTTGTCTCTCGTTCATCTTGGCCAGTCTTAGATGAAAACAAGATAGATTTGGAAGCAGAAGAAACGGAGCAACTTGTAAAGACGTTGCTTGAGGACACATCTAACATCCTGAGAGCTACAAACATTTCTCCTGAAAGAATCACCTTCTATACTGCCTCGCATTGGAAGTGGAAAGTGTACCTGACAGCCTTAACACTAGCTGAAGAGGGTGCCATCGAAGTGCGAAGCTTAATGAAGAAAGTAATAGCTGACCCTGAAGTTAAGGAACGCGCAAAACAAGCTTCTCAATACGCAAAGAAGATGGTTGATGAAGTGAATAAACTGGCTAAAGAAGTTAAAAAGAGACGGTTGAAAATTGGTGTATTGAATGAGTTTGAAGCCTTGACTGAAGCCTCGCAGTTTTATGAAAAAGAATTTAGGTCAGAGGTTAAGGTGTATAGAGAGAACGATGAAAATAGACATGATCCAAAGGATCGTGCAAAACTTGCAGAACCCTTTAGGCCAGCGATATTCATTGAGTAAACATAGGAGTAATAACAGTGTTAAGAAAAGAACTCAAGAACGCAGTCAAAGATCTCAGATACCTTCTAAGCAACAGCTATAACAGGAAAGGTAGTGTTTCTTTCGTTGGGGACAAATATCAATTAGATAAAAAAGAACGACTAATACTTTACAGAGCAGTATACGACAATAAAACAGCGACAAAACATCAAAAAAAGAAAAAAACAGTTAATGATATTGTCAACAAAATGTTAGCGATTGATGGTTATAATGTAATCATAACCGTTGAAAGCATGCTGACTGATAAACCTCTGATTCTCTGTGACGATGGCTTCATCAGAGACATATCAGCTGTACATGGAAAACATAAGCCAACAAGCGTCACCAAGAACGCTTTGAAGATGATAATTTCACTTCTAAAAGAGTTTCATCCGTTTCAAGTTGGCTTCTTCTATGATTCACAAGTTAGTCTGAGCGGTGAATTAGCATCTCTTACTAGGAACATGCTTCAAGACAACGATGTCAGTGGAAAAGCTGAAGCAGTCAAAAAAGCCGACGTCAGCACGTTGAAATATGGAGAGATCGTATCAAGTAGCGACGCTGTTATAATTAAAAAAGCTGATATGCTTGTTGACTTAGCTGGAGAGCTTATAAAAAAGCACGCACCAAAGAAGATAATCAAAATGGCAATAATTTAATGAGGTTCTATGCTTTCTATTCTAACGGATGAGCCCGTGGCCTAGTCAGGATAAGGCATCGATATTCGTATGCTAATACTTATTAATATGTGTGATGCACTATCGATTGAGGTAAAATGGTACGTCTACGCGATTCAAAGGGAATGTTTGTACCGTCTAAGAAAAATTATGAATACTTACTAGATTTTGAAAGCGTCAAGAATTGGGAAATGTCTCTTCGAAGCCCAAAAACTAAGGATTTTTACTATCGTACTCTGCACTTTCTCTTGAGTTGGGACGAAATCAGGAAGCGTGATATAAATACACCCGACGATTTACTTAAGTTACCTGATTCTGAGGCTGTAGACTTAATTCGAAAGTTTAGTTACAAATACGAGGCTTCC
>JAGMEO010000052.1 GCA_023128135.1 Candidatus Bathyarchaeota archaeon
AGAGAATCTTGATCCACTGGGCATACATACAGGGGACAGCATCGTTGTTGCCCCAACACAAACACTCACCAACAGAGAATACCAGATCTTGAGAGACGCTTCAATCAGAGTGATTCGTACAATAGGAATAGTCGGAGAATGTAATATACAGTTTGGTTTGGATCCTGAGAGTGAAAATTACATTGTAATAGAGGTCAACCCCCGCATGTCGAGGTCAAGTGCTTTGGCCTCAAAAGTCACCGGCTATCCTCTAGCATATGTGGCAGCCAAACTTTCAGTTGGCTATACTCTTCCTGAGCTCCAGAATAAAGTAACCGGAGTAACAACCGCTTGCTTTGAACCTGCACTCGATTACGTGGTCGTGAAGTATCCACGCTGGGATTTCCAAAAGTTCTCTGGGCTTGTTGACAGACACCTAGGACCCATGATGAAGTCTGTTGGAGAAGTCATGTCAATCGCTCGCAATTTTGAAGAAGCATTACAAAAAGCCATCAGAGGACTAGAAATAGGAAAGATTGGGTTGGTTGGCAACAAGGGTGACGATGAAAAAGAAGATTTAGAAGAACTACGAGAAGCCCTTCGCAACCCAACAGATGAGAGACTGTTCAAAGTGGCAAAAGCCATCAAATTCGGTCTGAGCATCGAAGAAATATATCGTTTAACAGGAATTGACAAATGGTACCTATACAAGATCGCGAACATAGTGAAAATAGAGAAACGTTTGAAAACACTATCTACAAACACAAATAAAAAAACCATGGCAGAGGAGATTCGAAAGGCGAAAAAACTTGGTTTCTCTGACACACAGATTGGTAGGCTGCTTGGAAAAGATGAGTTATCAATCCGTAAATTCAGAAAGAGCCACAGCATCATCCCTTCTGTGAAGATTGTTGATACTATGGCAGCGGAATGGGAATCTAAAACAAATTACTGCTACTTCACTTATGGTGACGAAGAAGATGACATCGTCTTTGAAGACAACAAAAGTAAGGTAGTAATTTTAGGAGCAGGATGTATAAGAATCGGTAGTAGTGTGGAATTTGACTACTGTACTATGAATACTGCTTGGTCAATGAAAGAGGAAGGAATAGACGAGGTCATTGTTGTCAACAACAACCCTGAAACTGTCTCAACAGACTATGACATGTCTGATAAATTATACTTCGAAGAGATTACATTAGAGCGTATTCTCGATATAGTTGAAAAGGAAGATCCTATTGGCGTTGTTGTGAGTGTAGGAGGTCAGACTCCAAACAATTTAGCAGTACCTTTATCAAAGCTAGGAATCAGGCTTTTAGGCACTTCTGCTAGAAGCATCGACAGAGCAGAAGATCGCTCCAAGTTTAGCAAACTCCTCGACGGTGTCGGTATTTCACAGCCACCATGGAATAGCTTAACCTCGATAAAAGAATTGAAAAAGTTCGCCAAGGAAATAGGATACCCAGTTTTAATACGCCCCTCATATGTGCTTTCAGGGGCAGCAATGCGTGTTGCTAAAAACGAAAAAGAACTGGTTAATTATGTACAACTTGCAACAGAGGTCTCACAAGAATATCCTGTTGTAGTCAGCAAATTCATGGAAAACGCGAAGGAAGTTGAAATTGATGGTGTCAGTGATGGAAGCGATGTTCTTATAGGCGGAATAATCGAACACGTTGAGCTAGCTGGAACACACAGTGGAGACGCTTCCATGGTTATCCCGCCGAAAATGTTGAGACCCAAAATAGTCGAAAAAATCCGTGTTTTCACCAACCTAATTGCAAGAGTTTTGAATATAAAGGGACCATTCAACATTCAATATCTAGTGAAGGATGAGGAAGTTTACGTAATAGAATGTAATCTTCGGGCAAGCAGAAGCATGCCCTTTACAAGTAAAGCGTCAGGTGTGCCTTTGATTTGGATCGGAGGCAAAGTCATACTTGGTAAACTACTGAGAGAACTCAACTGCCTAAAAAAGCCAGAGATCATGCATGTAGCAGTTAAGACACCAATGTTTTCTTTCATGAGGTTAAAAGGTGCTGACCCAGTTTTAGGCGTTGAGATGACTTCCACAGGCGAAGTTGCGTGTTTTGACTATGATTTTGCTGGAGCATATATAAAAGCCCTCACGGCTTCAAACTTGATTCCACCGAAGCCTGATAAACCCATATTGATAACAGTCAGAGACGAAGATAAGAAAAGGGCTGTAGAGATCGCGAAAAAACTGGTAAAACTTGGATACAAGATCTTTGCAACAGAGGGTACAGCTAAAGCCTTGAGGAAAGGAGGAATTGAAGCAGATCAAGTTTTTAAAAAGATAAGCGAAAGCAAGAAAGGAAAATCCATCATAGAATATTTTACTAAAAAAGAGATAGGTCTTGTGATAAATACTCCTTCAATCACAAACGAAGCTAGTTTTACAGATGGTTACGAGATGAGACAGGTAGCCACAGAGTTTCTAATTCCAGTCATTACGAGAATCGAGACGGCTGAAGCCCTCACAGACGCTCTCCTCAAAAATGGTTTGAACTCAATAATGCGAGTACAGTCCTTAGGAGAATATCTTCGAAATGCACCATTAGGAAAATACGTGTAATCGAAAGGAAAGATCTGCAAACTTAGGTTTGAAAAATTTTAAGTAGTACTAATTTAAGATTAAAGGTCATATAGGTGTTCATTAAATGACCGCTTTTGCAGAATGGGCTTATGTGCTGATTGCTCTTTCATTCATTCCACAAACTTTTTACTCAATTCTCTTTGAAAGATTAGAAACCAAAAGAGGCGCTGCAGTAATATACGGTCTATCATGCCTAGGATTCGCTATGGGAATCTGGGTGTTAGAAGCAGATATTACTATCCCTTTCCCTGGATTAGACTTTATAAAGTGGGGTCTCATCGTTTGGGGAGCTATAACAATCATTTTTGCTTTCAACTTCGGAAAAGACATCACAGCAATCTTCAGTTACAGAAATCCAGCTGCCTTCGAGTTTGCCCTACTAGTCTTCGTGTACTTGCTACCGGATTTCATGCAAAATGTCCAATGGCTGATAATATTTATCGTAGCGTTCTTAACAGTCTTTAACGCGATTGCGTACGCTCTATCCAGATAAATCAATTTTTCCAATATTTATTTCAATATTTTCATCTCATTTATCAATTGACCGTATCATCTGAATGATTACGATGGTTAGTACCAAAAGTAAGGTTACTTTTCTAACAGTCATAGTTTTATCTTTCACTATTAGTCCAAATATTTTGTTTAAAACATTTAATGAAAAGGCTAACAAAGAGTATTTGTTTTCTTACAGATCAGAAGTGACGTTCACAAATGAAGGACCCACTTCTTTTCAATTAAGCGCAGAGGACAGAACGTTTAGTATATTCACAAATAACAGTTGGCAGACAGTATATTTACAGAGCTGTAATTGGCCCTATAATAAGACAGTTGATCAGGAAGGTAATCCAATTATTATCTTGGATGTACCTCTTATTCCTCCTGCAAGATGTGTTACAATAAGTGTTAATTTATGCATCATTGAGAAAGAACGAGAAGCGCCTCATGTTACTCTTTATTCTTCTGGAGATCTCGATGATATTCCAGAAGAATTGAAAGAAGAATATTGTAAATCTGAAGGAATATGGCTCTTTGACGACGACTTGAAGAATTTAGCATATCAAATTTGGAACGCAGAGAATTATACTGGTAATGTGTTGAATATTGTTGCCAGTTTGGCAAATTGGATAGGAGAAAACACACAGTACCATAGTTTTGAGTTAGGGTTGTACCCGAATGAGACTCTTCACCTTGGAAAAGGAGACTGCGACGACCAATCCAACCTTCTGATAGCATTGTGTAGAATACTAGGAATTCCAGCATTTCTTCAATTAGGATGCCTACAAGTTCTTGAATTACCAGAACGTGAAACATTCTGGGATGGACATCTAATGGTTTATTATAATCTTGTTGGCTTCCACGCTTGGGCAATGATATATATTCCTCCATGGGGTTGGCTTCCCTTTGACATGACTTGGGGCTGGAATTCAAACGACCCCTTAAACGGTATAAGAACAGCAGCAATCTACAATGAATATTCAGTATTAATGTTGAACATTACTAAGAGCAACTGGATAGGAAGAGCCAGAGAGATGAAGAAGCGCTTAATAAATCATCAAATATA
>JAGMEO010000053.1 GCA_023128135.1 Candidatus Bathyarchaeota archaeon
CCATCTACACCGGCAGGGCTGGGTTGAAGACTCTTGTTATTGCTGGAACTATGTGGGGTGGGCAACTTATGCTTACAATGGAAGTGGAGAACTTTCCTGGGTTCAAAGATGGGATTCTTGGATCCGATCTTATGGATAATATGTGGAAGCAAGCTGAACGCTTTGGAGCCGAGATGATCTTTGATGACGCTGCCGCTGTGGATTTCTCTTCTAAACCCTTTAAGGTAAAGATGGGAGACAAAGTGTATGAGGGGAAATCAATAATCATCGCCACTGGGGCTTCAGCCAAATGGTTGGGCTTGAAAAGTGAAACGCAACTGAGGGGCAGAGGGGTTTCGGCCTGTGCCACGTGCGACGCAGCTTTCTTCAAGGATAAAAAGGTAGTGGTCGTTGGAGGCGGCAACACAGCCATAGAGGACGCGTTAACCCTGACCAAATTTGCAAGGGAAGTCAAAGTCATCCACAGAAGGGACAAGTTAAGAGCAGGTAAGATTCTTCAAGAACGAGCCTTCAAAAACCCAAAAATAGAGTTCATCTGGAAGAGCACAGTCCAAGAAATCCTAGGCAAAGACAGGGTGGAAGGAGTACGGTTAAGGAAAGTAGACTCAAATGAAGAGTTTGAGTTGGCTTGTGATGGTGTTTTCATAGCCGTTGGCTATAAGCCAAACACGGAAATCTTTAAGGGTGAAATAGAACTTGATCAAGCAGGATACGTCATTGCTGATGATGCTATAAAGACCAGCGTTGAAGGAGTCTTCGTGGCAGGTGACGTGCAAGATCATCGTTACCGCCAAGCCATTACAGCCGCTGGATCAGGGTGTAAAGCCGCCATAGAGGCAGAGAGATACCTAAGGGCTTAAAAAATGTTTCACATCTTAAATCAAAACGACAGAAGAGCTATTTACCTCACAAGCATTTGAACCACAATACAAGATTCCTCTGCAAAATTGATAACATTTCTAGAGCGATCCGAATCTTCAAATGTTGAAGAATCTTTTCGCATTCTCTGTTGTGGCTTTATCGACTTGCTCCAATGGCAGCTTCTTTATCTTAGCGATCTTCTGTGCCACCAGTTTGACAGCTGTAGGCATGTTCCTCTCCTCATCTAGCTTTTTTATTGCCCCCTCCTCGTCTATGGCGAGCCAAGGCGCGTCCGTCTCAAGCATCAACCGTTCTAACGGGGTATCACGGACGATTTTGGTTAAGCCCTTGCTTCTCAGCAGCAGCGTGTTCACTGAAATCATCCAGCCATTATTTAACACACGTTGCAACTGCCTTCTTGAACTGTACATATGCATCTGAACACGATCAACATCATACTTCTCCAAAATCGTAATCGTGTCTTCTAACGCTTTTGTTGATTCAGGTGCATTCCGTGAGTGGATTACTAAAGGTAAATTCAACTCGTCAGCTAGGTTGATCATTTCAATAAACAATTTTCTTTGCTTCTCTCTCCATTCATTTTCCTTGATCCACCAATAGTCCGTTCCAGTTTCACCTATTGCCACAATTCTTCCACGATTCTTCTTAATTATTTTTACGTAATCTTCTTTTTCCTGTTCAGAAACACGTTTGATATATACTGGGTGTATGCTCATGGCTGCAAAGACAAAGCCGGGGTAGTCTTTGACTAGCTTCATGGTTAAATCAAAATCTTTAGGGTGAGCACACGAAGTAATCACTGCGTCCAGATTTCTTTTACACTGTTCAATGACTTCATCACGGTCATTATCATAATTAGGTTGTTCAAGGTGACAATGTGTATCTATCAAATGTAATAAGGCACCACAATTCCGTTCTTACAGGCAATTAGATTTGAAATCCAAGTCTAATCTTCAGAATTTTAATTATATGCTTTTTCATTTTATTAGTTCTTGTAGGAACTTTTCTAGTTCTTGATCTGATTCATCGCCTACCATCTTGCAATAATACTTTTTATTAATCTTGTAAATCAAAAGGGGGTGACAATTACACTGCATAGCGATTTCTGAAAGTTCGTTCTTTTCATCTTCGCTTATCCATTTCCTTAGCTTTGACACTTGGATTAATAAAGGCGGTTTATCCTTAGGAAGAGCGACGAGGTCAACCGGTTTAACCTTTGCTCCTGGTCTTCCTCCAGCAGAATGGTAAGGTCTGAAACATGGAATTCCATGATCCCAAAACACTTTCTTGATGTAACCCTCTCTTGCAACTCCACGTCTATAATATTTGCTCATCTTTTTCATCCAGTGATTATAAGAGGTTACTTCTCCATCAATAACATCTAGCATTTCATTTATTTAACAATAAACTATGAATATGTGTCAAGTCTGTAAGGAAAAACATGATTTGATAAATAAAAAAAAGAAATTTAAGGAACTTTAGTTGCTGCTCTTAAAATCAATAGATACTTTGTGTCATTGACTTTTAGTACTCCTCTTGATCTAGCTACGTATAAACGCCCCCACATCCAGAAATATCGAAAAGCAAGTTTTAATGTTACATGTTGTCCTTGTGGATCTGTTCCAGTTGCGTTTAAAAGTGTTATATGTCTGTTGTGGATCACTAAACCTGTTCCATCGTGAATCGTAAATGTTTCGCTTTCAAGTTCAACAGTGCCATCTACTACTTTGAAAAACGTAAGCCTTCTGTATCTTTCAGTAGCTTCACAGTATAATGTTAAATTAACAGGTATTTCTATTGTTTCATTGTCAATTTCTGTAAAGGCAATGCCTTTGGCGTGGATTACTTTTGTTTCTTCAAGCATTGAATTTTCTTCTGCAACAATAAAACTAGGTAGGACAATAACTAATGAAAGCGCTAAGAATATGGACAGCGAAATTACTACTGTTTTTCTGGTAAGAGTCATTGTTCTTTCACCTCCTGTTCATTTCAGTTGCTGTTTTCCTTTGTATGATGGTTTAAAAAAGAAAGACGCACCTCTAATGTGCACCTAAAATGAACAAGATCGGTTTTACTAAAAGTATAAAATCACATGTTTCAAATATTCAATGTGGAAAATGAAGGAAAACACGTGGATAAAGTATTATGAGAAGCCGATTCTTCAAGAACCAGTTGCTGTTGTTGGTTCTTCAGGGCTTAGGTCAATAGGTAGACTTGTAATAGAGTCTCTTGTTGATATATTAAAGCCGAGACTTATTGCTGAACTTTATTCAACCCATTTTCCTGTGGTTTATCAAAAAGCACCGTCGTACGCTCCAGACCCTAAATTTCCAGGTCTTGGTGGAACAAGTATTGAGAAAGGTAAACCAATATTTCCTAGAGTTGAATTTTATCTGTGTGATTCTCCGCCACTCATCATTACACAGGGATATCATGCTGATTTTGAAGGTCAGCTTGAAGTAGCACAGAAAGTACTGGACCTCTACGAAGAAATGAAGGTTAAAAGGATTATTGTAGTGGCAGGCTACACAAAAGGAAAAAAAGATATATGCTGTGCAGCCACCGATTTACAAACTCTTAATGAAATGAAGCAAAAATATGATATTGATATGGAATATCAGGGTCCTTTTTATGGGTTCTCAGGGCTTGTGTTTGGCTTTGCGAAACTCAAAGATATTGAAGCGATTTGTCTTTTTGGAAAAACGGAACCTGTGTTCGATGACCCTCAGTTTCCAGACGAGGACGCTTCTGAAGTTATTTTAAAACATCTTCTGAAAATCTTACATATCCGTGTTTAAAGAGATATCATCCGAAAAAATCATTCCATTTTCTTTAACTTTAGCTTTTCAATGTATTTCTCTATTTTTCTCAGATATCTTCAGAAATCAATCGTAGATGTTTAGCTTTTGATGGTTTGAGCGCGTGAATCATCATTTTGATTGAAATTATGAATCGTATAGGTTTTTAGCAGGATGTTTTTCAAGACAGCAGTATCTTTCTTCTTTTTGTTAGAGTATAGATGCCAATAGTGCACAGAATATTCGTGATAATAATAACGGTGAATGCAATATTTTGAAACATTGTTGAATAAGGAAGCCCATATTCAAGAAGTAATACTGAAAGCACTGCCTCGCTTAAGCCTCTTGATAAAACAACAATGATCGTCTGTCTTTCATTTTTCAGTGAGCTGCC
>JAGMEO010000054.1 GCA_023128135.1 Candidatus Bathyarchaeota archaeon
ACACCGAGGGCGAAGGCGTCTATGTGTCTGACAACTTCTGGTATTGGAAAGGCTCCGACGTAACCAATTTTATTGGTTTTTGTCAGTGCTCCAGCCATTAGTCCGTTCAAGTAGTAGAGTTGATAGAATTCAGCGAAGTAAGTGCCCATGTTGTCATCACGTTGGAAACCTGAGCAATGCCAGAATATCTTATTTCCATGATTTAGAGCAGATGTTAATGTGTCATCCATGTATCCGAAACTAGTTGTGAAGATAACATCGTATCCTTCTTCAATATATAAGTCAATGAAACGTATTGAGTCACCTTCTGCAACAGATTCGGTGTAAGCGGTTTCAAGCCAAGGAAACTTAGACTCTACATATAGTCTTCCTTGATCGTGAGCATGAGACCATCCATAGTCACCAATTGGGCCAACATAAATGAAAGCAGCTTTCATAACGCTCTGATCAGTGCCATCGGGAAGACTACTAGTTTGTGGTGCAATAGTATAGCCAATTGCTCCTCCGACAAGTAATCCAATTACTAAATACACGAGTGTTGTCGTTGTTTTACTTACCAATTTATTAATACCTCATTAGATTTATTTTACAGAACGCTAGTCTTTTATTTCAATTATTTAAAAATTATTGATAGCTACACGTCAAATTAACAAAAATATGTAAATTTTCATTTTAATGTTGATAAAACATAAGAACATGAAAAGTCCAATCCTGAGGCATGAACTCTGATCCTTTAACATTAGAACTACTAGAAATGTTGAAGAAAGGAAGAGTAGTTGGAAAAGACATGCTGGATTTTTCTACACTAATTAACCACAGGATAGAAGTTAACCTTCTTTCAAGATTATGTAGAAGGATTGTTGAACTTGAAAGCATCAAAGCTGATGCTGTATGCACTGCGGCTTCATCAGGAATTGGATTTTCAACAATACTTGGCTACACGTTGAATTGTCCAGTTATTTTTGCTCAAAAAGGCAGAAATCCACCTGCAATTATGGCTGGAAAACATGTACTAAAAAGGGAAATAACATCAGCAACGAAAGGAAATTCAACGAATCTTTACCTTTGCAGCTCAGCGTTTGAAGGATGTAAAAGAATAGTTATAGCAGACGACTTCTTATTCAGAGGAACAACAATGGGCGCCCTAATAGAAATGATTAAAGAACTTGACATAGAGCCTACAGAAGTTTTAGTTTTTGTTAATAAGAGCTTCGAAAACGGTTGGAAAAATATTACAGACAAATACAATATACCACTCAAGAAAGTCGTAAGTATAGATGAAGTTGAAGTAGATGGTCAACAATCAACAATTCATATAGACGAGCTTCTTTTTGAGCCATGCGACATAAAAATTCATGTTGAAAGGTACATACCATCCAATCGCATAAAATAAATATGATGACTGACATCTTCAGTTGGGTTTTCCAACCAGGATCTTAGTATGTATGATGTCATAATAGTTGGAGCTGGTCCAGCCGGCCTCTTTGCTGCCAAAGAGATAGTAGAAAAAAGCAAACTTAAAGTTTTGATTCTAGACATGGGCAGAGATGTTGATAAAAGAAAATGTCACATGTCAGAGTTTAAGAGCTGTACCGAATGCAGCCCGTGCAACATCATGTGCGGTGTAGGAGGAGCAGGCACTCTCTCAAGTGGCCTTTTGAATCTGAGACCGGACATAGGAGGAAATCTTCACGAGTTTGTTAACGATGAAAAGGATGCTTGGAACCTAATTGATCATGTTCATAAGACGTTCCTAAAGTATGGAGCTCCAAAGAAGCTTTATCGTCCAACAAAAAAAGAAGTGGACGCCCTACAGAGGAAAGCGGCTGCCGTTGGTGTAAAGTTTATTCCGATTCCACAATTGCACATAGGCTCTGATAATGCTCCTGCAGTCATAAAGAAGTTTAAGGCAGACCTTGAAAGGAAGGGTGTTAAATTTAAGGTAAATGAGCGGGTTACATCCATAGATTGCGAAGAAGTTACATTAAAAAATAGCTCTAAAATTCCTTCAAAATACATACTAGTCGCTCCAGGAAGGAGTGGGGCTAACTGGCTAGCATCAGAAGCTAAACGCCTTGGAATTCCAACAAGATATCAACCTATTGACATTGGAGTGCGAGTTGAGGTTCCAGCAGTTGTGATGGACCCTGTCATCAAGATAAGCCAAGATCCAAAATTCCACATCTATCCAGATACATATGATGATTTTGTTAGAACATTCTGTGTAAATCACAGAGGATTTGTGGTCCAAGAAGTATATGATGATTTCATTGGAGTAAACGGTCATGCAATGGCGAAAAAGAAGACAGACAACACAAACTTCGCTCTTCTTGTAAAAATCGAATTGACTGAACCATTGGAAGACACAACCGTATTTGGAAGAACTTTAGCAACCCAAGTTACTACCCTTGGAGGAGGAAAACCGCTTATACAGAGACTTGGCGACTTGAAATCTGGACATAGATCTACCTGGGACAGATTGAAGAGAGGAAATGTGACACGGACACTAATGAGTGTCACGCCCGGCGACATAAGTATGGCTTTACCTCACCGCATAGTTACAGATATTATAGAAGCTTTAGATAAGCTGAATTACGTAATGCCAGGAGTATCTTCCCCATCTACATTAATTTATGCACCTGAAATCAAATTCTCAGCCAACCGCGTTATAATTAATAAACAGTTTGAAACATCCTGTGAAAACCTCTTCGTTGCTGGTGATGGAGCCGGATTGTCGAACGGGTTAGTGATCGCGGCAGCCACAGGCATCTTAGCTGCTAAAGGAATCTTAAGTAAAGAGGGCGTAGAAGTCAAAACCTAAGTCGCGCATGCAATGTAAAGCAACCCAGAGTCTAAAAAACACAATGTTCCAGAACATTATGTATTTGGTCGTAAGTAGTTCCTAAGTAGTTTCCAGGTTTCAAAGCTTCATCTAACTCTTCTTCGGAAAGAAGCTCAGCTACTTTGGTGTCTTCGAGAAGAATAGTTTTAAAGGGAAGTTTTTCTCGCTCACTTCTTTGTGACAGTTGCCTCATGAGATTGTAGGCTTCGGATCGTTTCATACCGTTCTTAATTAACCGCATCATTACGGATTCTGAGAGTAAGCGTCCTTGAGATAATTCAAGGTTTCTTCTCATCATCTCTTTATGAATAATTAATCTCTTCAATATTTCATCCATGAGAGAGATCATGTAGTCCACGAGGATGCATGCTTCTGGAATTATGAAGCGTTCCGCAGAGGATTGTGTCAGATCACGTTCATGCCATGTGACAATGTTCTCCAAAGCTGGAATTGTTAAGCTTCTCACAATTCTTGCAAGACCAGAAATCCTTTCACAAAGCACCGGGTTCCTCTTGTGAGCCAGAGTTGAACTTCCGATCTGGGTGTCCTCAACAAAGGGTTCTGCCAGTTCTCCAATTTCAGGTCTCTGTAATTGACGAATCTCCGTTGCAAAACTATCCAATGTGGAAGCGATGTTTGCAAGAACACAGACAAGTTCAGATTGTCGGTCTCTACTAATCATCTGTGTTGAAATTTCTGCTTTTTCTAAGCCCAACTTTTCCATCACCAGTTCTTGAATCTTAACTGCATTAGAACCTAATCCAGCTTGAGTGCCAACAGCTCCAGAAATCTTTCCAACCATCAACCTTTCTTTACATTCTTTTAATCTGAAAAGATGCCTTGCAACAGCGCTTAACCAATTGGCAAACTTGAATCCAAGAGTTATCGGTAACGCGTGTTGCCCATGAGTTCTCCCAACCATCAACGTCTTACTGTTCTTTTTAACGAGACTTCGAAGTGTCTTTGCAAGATGTGTGAGACGCTTTTCGATTATCTCTACAGCTTCTTTTAGCTGAAGAGCCAAAGCAGAGTCAAGAATATCACTTGAAGTTACACCCAGATGGACATAGGCTCCACTAGTACCACATACTTCAGTTAGAGCTTCAACCATAGCCATTGTCTCATGTTTTGTACGTTTTTCGATCTCTTTTACATGCT
>JAGMEO010000055.1 GCA_023128135.1 Candidatus Bathyarchaeota archaeon
TGGCGGGCCCGGAGGGATTTGAACCCTCGGCCTTCGGGTTAAGAGCCTCAGCCTCAAAGATGTAAATCTCAGAGACCGCTGCACTACCTAGCTATGCTACGGGCCCTCACGGGAAAGGAAAATGATTGTTCATTTTATAAGGTTTATTAAAATAAGTTGCTGGAAATGATCGAAAGAAATTCAACTCGAAAAACTATGCCAAAAAATACAAGTAGAAACATTTTTTTCCAACATTTTCTTTAGACGATGTATTTCGTTTAAAAGATCTTGTGTTTCAACTTCTTTTACCATTTTTACTCCTTTTTATTACTGGAATTACGATTTTTTCTCCGTCTTTAAATTAAAACGCTACGGTTACAAATGAACACCAAATAAACACTAGAATTAATAGATTATGTAGGAAAGTTTGTGTCCAATCCTCCTTTTTCTGATTGGCGGTAAAGGTTTGTACTCTAATATTGTCAAATTATATGCGAACACATTAAGTCAATTTATTTAACATGTAACCTAGCCTTCAATCGTTTCTCGCACATGCACAAGTTAACTTTTAAGATTCAAAATCGCAAATAAGATTGAAAAACCGTGTCAAAGGCATACTGTCTCAAGATTCCGAAAAAACTTGGAGAAAAAGCTATACAACTAATTAAAAGCCTAAATCTTCTGAATCCAGACCTTAAAATCGCAAAAGAAGAATACAAGCTCTTAATTCCTCTCATTAGAGAACCAAGCAATGCAGTAATGACAAGAATTAAGCAAGATATTGACCCTGTTGAATTATCCACCTCAAATTTTCAATTAAAAAGAAAAAAGACTCAAACATTAAGCGCAGTCTTAAAAGAGATTATTCCGTCACCCCTTCTATTAAGTCTACCAAAGTCTTACGATATAACTGGCCAAGTAATTATTATTGAAGTGCCGCCTGATATCAATGAATATGAAAAACAATTAGGTGAAGGTCTCATTAAGATTTATCCAAACATAAAGACAGTTTTGTCAAAACAAAGTGCAATTTCTGGCGAGAGCCGTCTTCGAAAATATAAAATCATAGCTGGATCTGGCGAAACAGAAACAGTTCATAAAGAAAATGGCTGCCTTTATCACATTGACCCTGTAAAAGCCTATTTTAGCCCTCGCCTCGCCTTTGAACACAACAGAATTTCAAACAATGTCAAGGATGGAGAAAATGTTATCGATATGTTTGCGGGTGTAGGTCCTTTTGCCATTCAAATTGCAAAAAGACATAAGGATGTCAAAGTCTATGCAATAGATCTAAATCCTGATGCTTTCCAATTCCTTGAAAAAAACATCAAAACCAACAAAGTCAAAAGTAAAGTCGTACCCATTCTTGGAGATGCCAGGGAGATTATTGAAAGAGACTTGATTGGAACTGCAGATCGAATTATCATGAATTTGCCAAAAGATTCAATCAAATTCATCGACACAGCATGCACGGGGATCAAATCTTCGGGTGGAATTATTCACTACTATGAGTTTGCGGGTGGAAATGAATTGTTCAAAAGGGCTAAAGAAAGATTACGAAATGCAGTATTAAAGAATGGAAGACAAATTAAAGGCATCGTCACTTGTAGAAAAGTCAGAGCAACAGCGCCTCATGAGTGGCAAATAGTATTAGACGCCTTTATTCATTAATTTCAGTTATTAATGTGATTAAGATTTTTTGATTGGGGCTTTGAATTTTTGTTATAAATTCAGTAGAAAAATCAATGGCTGCTTTATTAGATTTTATCATGAGGGTTCTTCCACAATAGAAATCACTCATCCTTGCAACCAAATCTGAAGGATGGGTAAAAGTTAAGACTGGCCCTCCAAGGCCAATGGCTGTCTCTATTAAACCATCTACCTCAATCGTCACAGATATTTTTGCATCTTTTTGTTTAGCTAATTGTTTAAAGTCAAGATTTAATTCAGATGCTCCTTTAGAAGCGTTAACAGCTATTATGCAGTCCCCTTTTTTCGTTAAAGAAGACTCTTTTGTTATCTCGAAAGTGGATTTGTTTCTTGCAGTTATGTTTTGGTGGCCCCAGCCAACAATTTTTTCGAACACTTTCAATTAAAGTACCATAATTTAATATAATGTGATTATTGAATTAACGTGTTTTTGTAAAGGTTTAAATATTACCATTAAGTAATTTAAAATATATTACCAAAAGGTAATAAGTGTCAATAATGTCGTTTAAATTAGTTCTCTTAAAAGACAACAAAGTAGTCTGGGAAATGCCACTTTTCACAAAGGAGTGGATAAAAGACGATTTAGATGAAGAATTAGAAGAATTAGAAAACGAGTTTGACAGAATATCTAAAATCTTTGATGCTTTATCTAACAAAAACAGATTGATGATGATGAAAAGCCTCATAGAAGAGGAAGACATACTTCACTTCTCCGATTTAATGAGAGAACTAAGAATGAACCCTAAAATCGTAAGAGAAAGCGCTATGAAGCTTAGGAGCGGTGGGCTTCTAGAACAGCCAGACAGAGGCGAGTACCAGTGCTCAAGAATAGGTCAAGTTTCTTTTTTTACACTTCCTCTAGTTTTAAGACGCTTACTCAAAACTTTAGATGAAATTGATGAAGAGATAATTTAGTTAAAAAAGTTCATATTAAAAAGTCTATAAAAGACGGCGATTTAAAAATTGGTTAATTAAAGGAAGAAAACGGTGATAAACTAATGGTTAAAGAAATGCAATTAAAGGTAGCTGAAGCCAAGCAACGTGACATAGGTAGAGGAAAAGCAAGATTAGATAGTGATGGGATGCAAGCTCTAGGCATAACTACTGGAGACATCATTCAGATAACTGGAAAAAGAGACACCGCGGCTATTGTGTGGCCAGCTTATCCTGAAGACCAAGGTAAGCAAATCATTCGAATAGATGGCATAATTAGAAGAAACGCTAAAGTTGCTTTAAATGAATATGTAATTATTAAAGGTGTAGAGGTAAAGGGAGCTCAGACTGTTGTATTGGCACCTATTGATATGCGCCTTAATATTGACCAGGATTTCACAGGTTTTGTTAAGAATAGGTTACTCGAGCTCCCATTAGTAGAAGGCGATTCTGTTTTCGTAATGATAATGGGCAGTGCCATTCCATTCTCTGTTGTTCGAATTAGACCTCACGGAATAGTAAAAGTTACACAGTCAACAAATCTTCAGGTACTAAGTGAACCAACTCCTGAGAAGAAGGGAATTCCCATAGTCACGTATGAAGATGTTGGAGGTCTTCATGAAGAAATTCGCAGACTTAGAGAGATGGTAGAACTTCCACTCCGCCATCCTGAGCTTTTTCAACGGCTTGGCATTGAACCTCCAAAGGGAGTACTTCTTCAGGGTTCTCCTGGATGTGGAAAAACACTCCTAGCGAAGGCTGTTGCCAATGAATCGGAAGCTAACTTTTATGTAATCAATGGTCCAGAGATTATGAGCAAATATTATGGCGAGTCAGAAAAGAGGTTACGGCAAGTCTTTCAGAAGGCTCAAGAGAATTCCCCAAGCATACTATTTATCGATGAATTGGATGCGATAGCGCCAAAACGAGAAGAAGTAAGTGGTGAAGTAGAAAGAAGAGTTGTTGCTCAGCTTCTCTCTTTAATGGATGGCCTTGAAGCCAGAGGCGACGTAATAGTTATCGGTGCAACAAACAGAGTGAATGCTATTGATCCTGCTTTAAGAAGGCCAGGCCGATTTGACCGAGAAATTGAGATTGGGGTTCCCGATAAAAATGGACGGTATGAAATACTTCAGATTCACACAAGGGGAATGCCATTATATGAGGATGTTGATCTAATGAAATTAAAAAACATGACTCATGGATATACCGGTGCAGATATTGCTGCCCTTGCTCGTGAAGCAGCAATGAAAAGCCTTCGGCGTTATCTTCCTGAAATAAACCTAGAGGATGAGAG
>JAGMEO010000056.1 GCA_023128135.1 Candidatus Bathyarchaeota archaeon
TGTTGAGATACTCTCCATTGGACTTAAGGAAATAGTTAGTAGCAAAGACTTTCGGGCAGTTCTTGAGACTTTTTCCAAACTTGATGTGATTCATGAGATAAGTTCCCAAAGGCACGGTCAAGAAGTCAATATTAGACATTGGATTAGAAACTCTTACCCCAGCTTTACCTAAAGTCGCTGATGTTGTCTCTGACTCAATTGTAGCTCCAACATATACACCATGCTCCCAGTTTAAGGTTTCAAAAATAGGCACATTTGTATCTGAGTCTCTACCACCATAGAATATGCCCTGAATAATAACTCCTTCAGGGTCATTAAATCTGGGATCAACATTATCCAGCTCACTCATACGCATTGTGTATCTTGCATTGGAGTGAGACAACGGGACAGTCTTTCCATCATCATCCTTCTTTCCTTCCCACCACTCCCCTGAGTGATTGATTCCCCTTTTCGGTATATCATCAATTCCCATACCTTGCCAGTAGGGCTTTCCATCAACTACTAAAATGTTTGTGAAAATTAATTCCCTTGGCATAGTTAAGGCATTGAAGATTGTTGGGTCATCCGCAGGATTCACGTCTTTAATGATCCCGAAGACTCCCACTTCTATGTTAACAGCTCGAGCGTTGCCTTCCAAATCTTTCCTCATATAGGCTATGTCGTCTCCGACAATACTTTGACCTGGTATCATAGCAGTTGAGGTTTTACCACAAGCACTTGGATAGGCTCCTGCGAAGTAGGTTACACGTTTTTTTCCTTCCGGATGAACTCCCATGACAAGCATGTGCTCTACAAGCCAGTCACTGTGATTCGCCTTGTGAATGGCAAGTCGAAGAGCTAGCTTTTTCAATCCAAGACTGTTCCCCGCATACTGATTGTTTACCGAGTACACTTTTCTATCCATTACATCAACGTATATCCTGCGTTTGTCCATGTTTTTTGTGCAGTTTCTTTCATCTAATTCTCCTGCTGAATGTAAAAAAGTAAAGAAGTCTGCTGATCCTTTCAGTTTTTTAAACTGTTCATACCCATTTCTGTAAAGTATATCTTCACTATGAGCAACATATGCTGAGTCTGTCAACTGTAACGCAGAGATGGAGAAACGTGAGTTGGTTGGACCAAGACAGAAGAAACGAACCAAGCACTCTTTACCTTTCATAGCCCCATCCAGTAAACCTAATATCTCCTTAAGCCCAGCGTTTCTTTCTATCGTGTTTATGCCACGGCTTAATTTCTTACCTGCTGGCATTAAGGTTGCGGTGTGAGGTTTATCACGAGCCTGATCCAAGTAACCGTCATAATGGTACGTGTGCCCTTTCATCTTCAATTTCTGTTCTTCTTTATTTCCTAGAGCTAATTGTCGGACATAATCAATTTCATCCTGCTCATCTGTTATAACGGAAACTTTTGATGGTTTACACAGCTTAACATATTTTTCAACCAGCTCTATGACATGAGTGTTGTTGAGTGATCTCAACTTAACAAAGTCTTTTTCGCTCAGAACATTGCTAAGAAAGCTAATCATTATTTCAATCATCCAAGGTTTTAGTATCAAGTTTCATAATGTTTTATATTTTCACTGTAAATATGTTAAACATCATAGTTGAATATTGAATAAACAGTTAGATTTTCGCAGCATCGATATAAACATTCACATAAAGAACTTCATGTTGTAACTCTTAGATTTAATGGAACCTTTAATTTTTACCAATGTGTATATTTATCGTTAAAAAAAGAGGTTTCATTTCAGCAATGCGTAAACTTGATGACCTTTTATCTCGTGCTTACCAGATTATTTTAGAACAGAATAAAAAGGGAATTATTCAAAGCAAGTTGTGGAAGGAGCTTGGTGCCAGTAGCCGAGAAGGTTCTAGGCTTTCTCTTAAACTCGAAGAAAAAAAATTCATTAGAAGAGAACGCGAACTTCATAATGGCCGCTGGACATATCGGCTCTTCACAACGAGACAACCAACGACTATCACCTCTATTCTTGATGTTCCTTGTACTACTTGTCCAGTTATTCTTAAATGCGGGGCTGGAAGTAACATATCTCCTGAAGTTTGCGATAAACTAGAAATTTGGCTTAAAGACTTGATAGGCAAAAAAGAAATTTGTAAAGAAGATTGATGTTGCCTAAAAGATGGCTCCAAGAACGAGAAAGAGACCCTTACTATCGCCAAGCAAAGGAAGAGGGTTACAGAAGTAGGGCTGCCTATAAGCTTCTTCAAGCAGTAAAAAAATATAGATTCATGAAAAAAGGAGACGTTGTCGTCGATTTAGGTGCTGCACCTGGAGGTTGGATGCAAGCAGCTAGAAACATAGTGGGAGAAAGAGGTTATGTTCTAGGAGTTGACATCAAAGAAATTATCCCTTTAGAACAACCAAATGTGAAAGCTATAAAAGCTAATATGACAGATCCACGAGTTCTAGACCAAATCATAAAGAACTTACCTAGGAAGCCAAATGTTCTTCTTTCAGACGCCTCTCCAAACATTTCTGGTGTATGGAATGTCGATCATGCGCGTCAAATTGACCTAGCTGAAACAGCGCTTGAAATGGCGACAAAGAGCCTTCATCCAAACGGCAATTTTTTTGTGAAAGTATTTCATGGAGATCTTATCAATAGTTTCGTTAAAAAGGTAAAAAGACACTTCAAGTTTGTGAAAATCGTAAAGCCCAAGGCCAGCAAGTCGAAGAGCTCTGAAATCTATGTACTAGCTAAATCTTTAATAGCTGAATAATCTCTCTCATTTGTGATTATTTCAAATCACATCCTTATACACGTGATTTACAGAGAAGAAGCTTTAACAGAATCCTTTTTAGAGTTTTATTTACTTAATTAAAATTGGGGTTAAACTATGGGTGAAGTATTTAGGCCTGAAGATGTTGCTAAAGGACGTAAGAGGTTGTTTAGAAAAGCTGTAAGAGATTTAAGCCCAGATCTGAGAGATGCTATTTGGCAGATCATAGAGTCTGGGGAAGGAATGGAATCCCAAAAGAAACTTGTGAAATTGCTCGGAGAAGAAAAAGCTAAGCATTTTTTAAGAAAGCTAAGCCAATTTTAAAGAACTAGTAAAAAAATCAGGTTTCCAGTTTTCTGTCAACGATCAAAAAAGATGTTTTTACCAGATACAGAGAGAGGTATACCTATTATCACGTCAGCTTCCATCAGATTCAACGTCTTTACTGCTGCCCCTATGGTATACATTAGTCTGTTATCGATGTTCATTTTGCTTGCCATTTTAACAGCTGAACCAAGAGCAATTCCCAGATCCATGGCTTCAAACATGCATACTGGGCCTATGAAGTCTTCTCCCATCTTCTTTTCAGCTTTAATGAACTCAGCACAACTGTGATAGCCACAGGCTCCACAATCAATTGGTCTTTCGGGCTTTGGAACTATTCCCTTTACTCCTACCAGTAGAACTGCTGTGGAGTTTCGGACGTCTTCAGCATTTCGATTAAAAGTAGAGGCAAAAATCTTTTTTTGTTTAGCTTTTTGTTCCATTGCTTTGGCTACATTCTCTTTCTCTTCACCGGTTATTATCATAGTTACTATACGATCTACTCCCTGTGTTTTTGGCGCAGTTCTCGCGCTTGCTGCCATAAGCTTAGCTGCAATAAGTACGGCGTCTTCTTCTGCTTTTTCACTTCTAATAATTGTCAATGAAATTCCTCTGATGATTGCATAATCCTTTTTTGAATTAATATGTTAATGTATACCCTTGTAGAGTTAAGTCTTATTCTTGTCCTATGAATCTTGAATCCTCGATTTCATCGTATCCTCTTTGAGCTTTTGATGTAAGTTTATGAAATATTATCTGCACGATTTTGGTTCCAGGATAAAGTTTTACTGGAGAGGTATTTTGGCAGAAGACTTCAAGAACCATGGGCACTGGTTT
>JAGMEO010000057.1 GCA_023128135.1 Candidatus Bathyarchaeota archaeon
TATTTGTCAACCACTGTTACTATGTTGCCTTTTCTCAGTCCTGTGCATTTAACAATTCCTGGAGCATAGAGATGTGCCCCTTGAAGAAGCCTTTCAGCTGAAAACTTGTCAGCTACAACTCTCTTCTTTATTTCTGGGATTTTAAATGGACCATTAACTTTCACAAATAATACTTCATGAATGTCTGGATGCTGTTCAATTTCTAATCCCTTTTTCTCAAAACTAACAATAATGTCCTCAGGTTCTGTTTTGATTATGTTTACCCTGATTGAATAATGCCCACTAGGACGCTTTACTGCTTGAAGACCGCTTTCAACTTTATCACCATATAGAACCATCAATTGGCTGATAATATCCTCGGAGAAAAGATAATACTCAGAAAGAGTCTATTTTCTTCTCAATATTTTTATTTAAAGACAAAAAATGCTTTTGATTACTTGAATATCTCACATACTTTTTCTCCAAAAATAGAACAAAAAATATTACTGAATTATAGACTTCAAAACCAACAAAGAATAATAAAGTTTAGTATGATTTTGAGATTTTCATTATTCAAAATATTGACTAGTTCTAATTATGAGAAAAAGAAAATCCAAAAAGTTCGATTAATATACGATTAAGGGATTATTACTTGATCTTTTCTCCATAGTCTTGAAAGGTATATTGCAGGTACAGCTACTAAAGCAAGGACAGTTAAAGTTAAAGCATTATTGGAAAAGAATCTTAGAATCATATTGAACGGATTATTATATTCGGCTTGTTCTACTCTTAAAGCTTCTAGTGCAGCATAAGCTGTTACTAAAGCATTATTATAATCTTCGTTCTGATAGTAGAGCTTTGCTTTGTATAATTGCGATTCATAATATGTTTTTCTGTGCGTAGGAAGATTGGATCCTGCAAGTTCTATCTCTAATTCTTGAATTGTTACAGCTGCTTCTATCTTAGGACCTTCTACTGGTTCTTCTGACTTTGGTGTGATACTAAAGGTGAATATAGGGATAAAATTTTCTCCATCGGCCGAATAGCTGAGATCTGCAAGGATCATTGTTGTGCCTTGTTGTAGATTATTCCAGTCTATAGTGCCCATTATTGTTATTATGATCCTGTTTGCCTTTGTTTCGGCGATCCAACTATTTTCACCAGATTGTTCTCCTATAAAGCCTAAATCACTTTGACCCATGATTGCAGTATTTAATAGTCCAGACCAGAGACGCCATGTTAATTCAATTTCATCTGAGTTTACAACCGTGATCACTATTTCTGCTTCTCCTTGTCCAAAGTACTCAGAATCCAAGGCTACTATCATAGATTGGGGAGGAGATGGCGTGACATGAACGGATGATCCTTCTAAGTAAAAGGTCACTAGAGTAACTTGAATATTGTATGATGCAAAGGATGCTGGTAATCCTATTGAAATAAGAGTTATCAATAGAACCGTTTTCCATAGTTTCATGAATACCACCTCTCACCAAGCAACTCATCTATATTTAAATCAGTGTTTTTCGACAGCGTCTGGTAATCTTGAAATCCTTCAAAAACTAATTTGTCAAATTCCTTCCTTCCAACTGGAACAAGGTCGCTAATTTCTTCGATGTCTTTTGGTTCACGTTTAACTTTATATATCCAATCAATCTCTGGCGTTGTTGTAATTAATGGGGTAAATCGTGTAACATAGATTTGTTTCAATTTTTTATTACCGAGAAGTAATGTAGTTGCTGTTCTTGGGATTGCCGCCAATTCTTCAGCTTCCATAAGTTCTTGTTCAGTTATGTTTCCAATAACTGTTACAACTTCAAACACTTTTTCATCCTCCAATTCATTCTTATTTTTACAAACATGAAGTAGAGAAGTTCTTGGATCATGCCACACACCATGTAGCATAGATGTCAATATTGAAACGGTTGCTTTGTGATCCTTTCGTTCTCTAAACCTTTTACGAAAAATGGGTAAATGTCTACGGTCAATAGAAACAGCAATAATTGGACTGCTTTTCATGAGATTATACCAAATATCACCTACACCAAGGCTGCTGCGATACCATAACGCAGATGAGGCTGTAGTTATTATTGCATATGCAATTTGATAATCAATTTCTTTACTTGTTAAAGAAAGTGGATTCCGCCAATTTGCATACAATACCATGACGTTGTTGTTGAATCCTCTTTCTAATAACAGGGGAAGATATTTCTTAAAATTATTTTGAGTTGGAAGATCTTTGCCAATGACCCCTATACATATGTACATGTTAAGTGCCTTTAATAAATTCCGTGATAATGCACGGAAATACATGCCTTGAGAAAGACTTGTAGCACCGAACCCTTCCTCTGTTACTGCTATCCTTGTTTTTAGACCAAGTGTTTCAAAATGTTTTTTCAGAACATCAACTATTTTGTGTATATCTCTTCTCCAATATCCTAAATCCTCAAGTGCTTGTATAACATTCTTACCGTAACCTGGATGTCCCCATGTTGGAAAGAAGAAGTTTTTTCCACGCTTAATAGGTTTGATAACATCTTTAATTCGATCAAAGACGTTTCCTTTTATAGATTGAAGTGCTTTGTTGTTTGCCTCAACATTTACCAGCTCTGAGTCTGAAATAAGCCAACTTCCGAACATTCTCATGCTTCCAAGGGCTTGAGCACTATAACAAAGTCTGGCAGACATATTACTGGCGTAGGTACCAATACTTCCAACGTGAATTAAGCAAGGCTTAGTTGGAATTGTTATTCCTTCCGACGCACCAGGTTCTGGTTCGCTTCTTGGAACATTTGTTATTTCAGACAAGGATAACCACATGATGTTTTGTGAGCAACATTTTCTCTGATAGAGGTGTTTAGTTTATTGCAATACTATAGTTTAAAACTAAATTGTAGTATAATATTTAAGGTTTTCCATGGAAGTTGATAAAGAGACAAAAACAGTAGAAACATATAAGATACCAATTAACTTTTAGAAAAGAATTAACTGTTGAGGGGCCGGTGGTCTAGTAGCTAGGATACATCAAACCTTCGTTTGAGTCTAATACCCTTACAAGGTAGTGATCGTGGGTGCAAATCCCACCCGGCCCACCACAGAAACACCCGGGATGGTTTTCACTTTTACTTCGGCTTCCTGAAGATTTTGTTGCCTTCAAAATCGCAGACGAAGTCGAAAGCAGCTTCTATAAGCTGGCAAGCCTCCTTCTCCGAGTGTGCAACCTTTGAGACGTACGCGTCGTCTTTAAGGTTGATGAGCTGGGTGTAGATGAGGGTGTTCTTGATGCTTCTATGACCTAGCAGCTGCATGACGTGGAGTATGTCTTTCGTCTTGTGATACTCCATCGTAGCCTTCCAGTGGCGGAAAGTGTGAAAGCTTATCTCCCTGATTCTTGGATTTTTCAGTTTTGTAGTTATCCTTAAGCGTTGCCTTATGAAGCTCTTCCTTAAGAGATCCGCTGAAGCACCATTGAATAGCCGTTTATGCCCTTTTGGTAGAGCGTTCAGCATGCCGATGAGTCTATTTGAGAGTTTCAGGATTCTTGGATTGCTCCCTTTCTCAGGCGTAATCCGAATGGTGTTGCTCACGAAGTCAACGTCTGTCCATTTGAGTCCCGCGGCTTCACCGCACCTCATACCCGTCTCCTTTAGTAGTTGCAGGAAGGTACTCATCCTCGTGTTACAGCTAGCAATCAACTGATCGATCTCACCCTCAGTTGGAATAAAGGGTAACCTCCTGATCTCAACATCCTTCAACTCTCCACCCTTCTGCAGGTGTTTGATCGCGGTTGATAGGATGTTCAATGCTTCCTCCCTGCTCATCGCCTCTTCCGTCTCTATTGTACGTACAATATTTTTTTCTATTGTCCGGACAAT
>JAGMEO010000058.1 GCA_023128135.1 Candidatus Bathyarchaeota archaeon
TAAAAGATGGAATAGTTCCAGTCCCAGAAAACATCAAGATATGCAAACAAGAATATGACGCTTCAGAGGGAACAGAGCTCTTCATTTCAGTAGAGGATCGAATTAACAACATTCTAATTGGATACATCAGACTTCGAATCCCCTCAGAGAGAGCACATAGACCAGAGATCAATCATGTAAAGTCTTCCATTGTTCGAGCGCTTCATGTTTATGGAAGCTTGGTTCCAGTTGGGGAACACTTTGAAAAAGCTTGGCAACACAAAGGTTACGGAACTCTTCTTTTATCAGAGGCAGAACGCATCTCTTTGGAAGAATTTAACTGCGAAAAAATATTGGTTACAAGTGGGCTTGGAGCGAAAGAATATTATAAACGTGTGGGATACGATTATGATGGACCTTATGTCTCTAAGTTTCTCTGAAATATTTATAGTAATTCTTAAGAAATTTAGAGATCTGACTTTTTGATACTGATAAATGGTTTGAAGTTAAGTGAACTTCTAAAAATGTTAAAAACTTATGTTGCGAAGCTAAGTATTACAGTATTTCACAACATTCTTTGTGTAGATGGGTGAATAACATGACAGAGAAATTGACAGGTTATAAAGGAGAAGCCATTGTTGCTTTAAAAGGATCTGGTGTAAAAATTGGCGACGTCATAAGAATTACAAGAGATAACGACGTCTTTGAGGGTGTGTTGATGCCTAGGTACGAATTAGCTGATAATAAGCATATCGTGATCAAATTAAGGAACGGGTATAACATAGGTGTAAGAGTGTCGCCGAATATCAAGATTGAGAAATTGGGTGTTGGCGCTAAACCTACTTTTTCACCTCCTCCTCCACCAAAAAAGAAGCCGGGGCTTCCAGAGGTAGCGATAGTTGGCACAGGCGGGACCATCGCAAGCAGAGTAGATTACCGAACTGGCGCAGTTCATCCTGCGATGTCTGCAAGAGATCTTTATAGTGTTGTACCCGAGCTTTCTGACATTGCAAGGGTTCACGCTGAAATTCTGTTTAGCTTGTTTAGTGAAAATATTTTGACAGAGCATTGGACTGAGATGGCTGAAAGTGTAGCGAAATATTTCAGCAAGGGCATGAATGGAGTGGTTATATGTCATGGTACAGACACCATGGCATATACAGCCGCCGCGTTGAGTTTTGCTCTTCAAAATCTTCCCGGGCCAGTGGTGTTAGTTGGCTCGCAGCGATCCAGCGATCGCCCGAGTTCTGATGCGTCTTTGAATTTAGTCAATGCTGTAAAAGTTGCGAGTGGTGCGCCCTTTGCTGAAGTTGTTGTTTGCATGCATGATTCAACTTCGGATAGAATAACTTCGGTGCATCGTGGAACTAAAGTTAGAAAATGTCACACAAGCAGGAGGGACGCTTTCAGATCTATTACCATCACCCCCATTGCAAAGGTGAAGATGAACAACATCATAATGTTAACTGAGAATTTCAGAAAACGGGATGTAAGAAGTGAATTATTCCTCAAGCCAGATTTTTGCGATAAGGTTGCTCTAGTAAAGTTTCATCCTGGTTTGGATCCTGGAGTGTTGGAGTGGTATCTTAGTAAGGGTTTCAAAGGAATAGTTTTAGAAGGTACAGGTTTAGGGCATATTGGGAAATATATGCTTCCTTCGATCAAAAATGTAATAAAAAATGGTTTGCTTGTTGGCATGGCATCTCAATGCATCTGGGGTCGTATTAACATGAATGTCTACGACATTGGTCGAGATCTACAGAATGTGGGTGTTGTTCCTCTTGAAGACATGTTTCCGGAGACAGCCTTCGTTAAGATGTCGTGGGTTCTTGGTCAAACTGAAGATGTGGAAAAGGCAAAGAAGCTTCTGTTGACCAACATTGCAGGTGAAATTTCAGAAAAAACACGATTCGAAGAATGGTGAAGAGTTATTGGTTATTGATTACTCAAAATTGGGTTTAAAGGTTGGTCTAGAAATTCATCAACAACTGGATACAGAAAAGAAGCTTTTCTGCCATTGCACCTCTGCGATTTCAACAGAGGAGCCCCAAGTAACATTTTATAGAAGGCTTAGGCCAACGCAGAGTGAGCTGGGAGAAGTCGACCCTGCTGCAGCCTTTGAATACATTAAAGGTAGAGGTTTTATCTATAAAGGGGAAGATGGCACTTCCTGTTTAGTTGAAATGGACGAGGAACCTCCTCATAACTTGAATGATGATGCAGTAAGTATCTGTTTAACAGTTGCACTAATGATTGGAGCTAAACCTGTAGATGAAATCCACGTCATGCGAAAAATTGTGATAGATGGGTCAAATACAACTGGTTTCCAACGTACTTGTGTTATTGCTCTTGGGGGTAAAATTTTGATAAATGGGCAAAAAGTTTCTATACAGACTGTGAGCCTCGAAGAGGATGCTGCTAGGAAACTAGGTGAAAAAGGAAGAGACAGCTTGTATAGGCTTGATAGACTCTGCATTCCTCTTATTGAGATAGCAACTGCCCCTGAGATCTATACCCCTGATGACGCAGGAAGAACTGCCTTGGCTTTAGGTCGAATTCTTAGGGTAACTAAAAAAGTAAAACGTGGACTTGGAACGATCAGACAAGACTTAAACATCTCAATCAATGGAGGCGCGTTAATTGAGATAAAGGGAGTGCAAGATCTTTCATTAATGCCAAAATATGTGGAGTATGAAGTTAGAAGGCAGTACAATCTTCTTCAAATTCGAGACGATCTTTTACGGCGAGGAGTTAGAAAAGAAGAATTAAAAGAAGAATTTATTGATGTTACAGATGTTTTTCTAAAGACTGAATGTAAATTAATTAAAAAGGCTATTGATGAAGGGAGAAAGATCTATTCCGTAACTTTACCAAAATTTGGGAAACTTATGAAAATTGAACTTGAACCTGATGTAAGATTCGCTACGGAACTTTCTGACTACGCAAAGTTTTGGGGGCGTGTGGGAGGGATATTCTATACAAATGAGTTGCCTAATTATGGACTAACTGAAAAAGAGATGTTGAAATTAAAACAGAAGTTGCGCGCTGGAAGCGAGGACGTTGTTGTCTTTGTTGCTGCCAATCAAGAGAATGCAATAGATGCTCTAAAAGCTGTTGTAGAGCGAGCAAAATTAGCGATTGAAGGTGTTCCCAGCGAAACGCGAGGCGCTAATCCTGATGGTACAACTCATTATGCAAGACCTCGACCAGGATCAGCTAGAATGTACCCTGAGACAGATGTACAACCAGTTCCAATATTAAAGGAAAATGTGAAAAAAACCAAGTTAAATCTTCCAGAACTACCTGATGTGACTGTTAAACGTCTTGTGAATGAATATAATCTTAATAAAAAATTGGCAACACAATTACAAAGCTCTGACTATCTTCCCATTTTTGAACGGATTGCTGGGACGACGAAGATTTCAACATCATTCGTAACTGCTGCTCTCACTGAAACATTAACAAATCTTAGAAGAAAAGGTGTGAAAGTTGAAAATGTAACTGACGAGAAAATTGAAAGAGCTTTTCAACTGATCAATGAAGGAAAAGTAGCTAAAGAAGCATTCGCGGAAATTTTCTCATGGTTAGCTGAACACAGAGATTCTGATGTTGAGGAAGCCATCCAAATTTTAGGTCTTCAAACACTTTCTGAGAATCAACTTAAGGTTTTAATTGAAAAGACAATCAAGGAGCACATGTCTCTGATCAAAGAAAGAGGCATCAAATCTGTGAAGCCTCTAATGGGTATTTTAATGAGTCAAATTCGTGGTAAAGCTAATGTGAAAACTGTGCATAATAAACTATCTCAAAAAGTTGAAGTAATAATAAAAAAGTTAAAA
>JAGMEO010000059.1 GCA_023128135.1 Candidatus Bathyarchaeota archaeon
TTAAGTTGATCCGCGATCTCTTGTCCTAAAGAAAGTGAAGCTTGCCCCGGCACTATATACATGTATTATCTTCTCCGTGATTTCTTTGGAGACGTAAAAACATACATTATTCGTATAAATTACGACCCATTATGTAAGCCTTTTCTACATTTAGAATGTAATACAAAAAAGAAGAGAGTCTAAGGGGCTCGATAGAAGGATTAAAAAAGACAACTGAAAAATTGATTCCGGTTTAGAATAAAAGGAATCTGAAAAAACGGTGGCGTATCAATGATAGAAAAAGGAAGGAAAGGGTTTACCTGCCTCCAACTGGATTGTAAGTAATTACGTAGTGTTGACCAGAAAGATGAATTGACCTTATTAACACCATGTTTGAGAGTTTGTCAAGAAAATCTTTGAACTCTTCAATTTGCACCTTCACAGTAGCCATTGCATTAACCTCATGATTGAGGTATAAAAAGAAGCTTAAATAGGATGTTAAATGTACTTAAAATTTCATGGCGATAAAACATTTAAAATACGTAAAGTAAAAATTTGAGAAATATCAGTCTTGATTGAAGGTCGAAAAATATTGCGTTATTGTCCTGAATGTGGCGGAGAAATGCATTACGATCCGAAACTTCGAAGCTACGTATGCAATGATTGTGGGCTTTCCTTATCCTCTCAAGAGCTTATGGAGATGAGAGACCAATTAAAACCTTCAACAGAGAGAGCAGAGGAAAAGCGTAAGAAAAAACAACGGGACTACCTTAACTGGTGGCTCTCGAAAAAGGATTAGGAGACAAGCCCTTAATGATTGTTCGAAGTGGTAGATAAAGAGATGATGCTGCCTCGAAAATAATTCTAGGCATTTAAGTGATTGTGTATTGCAAGTGAAAAGGATTAACTTTGAATTGATTACCATTGGCAACGAGCTTTTGATTGGCAAAATCTTGAACACTAACATGCAATGGCTCACCAGTGCTATCACTGAACTTGGTGGAAACGTTGTTAGAGTAACAACAGTTGGAGATTATGTTGAAAACATTGCTTCTGCTTTGCTGGAAGCTTTCAATCGAAAAGCAGATTTTATTATTACTTGTGGCGGTCTTGGTCCAACCTTTGACGATAAAACCTTAGAAGCCTTATCAAAAGCTGTTAATGTGCCACTGGAATTAGATGGAGTTGCACTGCGTCTCATGAAAAAGAGTTACAAGTTCCGACACAATAGTGATGATGAGAGATACGAGCTCACTCCGTCAAGATTAAAGATGGCTAGATTGCCGTACGGGGCTGAACCACTGTATAATCCTGTTGGTTCAGCTTCAGGTGTCTATTTGAAGTATAGCGGAACCAAAATTGTGGCTTTACCCGGTGTACCTGTGGAAATGAAAACTATCTTCAAAGAACATGTAGCTCCCATAATTAGGGATCTTGTGGGAGACATTTTCAGAACAGAGGGCAGTGTGAAAGTTACTGAAATAGAAGAATCAAATATTGCCCCTCTCATCGATGAAGTTATGAATGAATTCCAAGATGTTTACGTAAAGTCCCACCCGAAACGTGAACCTAAACTGTGGCTTGAACTCCATTTTTCAAGCGTCTCAAATAACAAAGAGATTGCAGAGAAAAGTGTGAAGGAAGCCATGAGCCGTCTTTCAAAACTAATAATCAATCATGGAGGAAGAGTTGAACCCATTATTTAATGAAAAATAGGTTTAATTTAACAAAATAGTTTTGTATGTTTAAAAATATGTTTTCATCAATTTAGGTGAAATATTTTGTATGTGGTCTTTATCATTGGGACAGCAGGTTCTGGGAAATCGCTGTTGACAGCGTCATTCGCAGAATGGCTCAAAGCGAAAAAGGAAGACGTTGTAACTGTTAATCTCGACCCAGGCGTTTTAACCCTACCATACTCTCCAGATGTGGATATCAGAGAATATGTAAGAATAGATGTGCTCACGGAGAAATATGGTTTAGGTCCAAATGGAGCGTTGATAATGGCAGCAGATCTCATAGCGGCAGAAACGTATAAGATTCGGGATGAGGTGGAGTCTCTTAGACCGGATTACGTGTTAGTAGACACACCGGGGCAAATGGAGCTTTTTGCTTTCAGAGCAAGTGGTCCTTATATAGTGAAAGAATTAACTGATGATCCTAAGGCAATCGTCTATCTTTTTGATTCAATTTTTTGTAGTAACCCTCTGAACTATGTATCCAACATGTTTCTCTCAGCTGCGGTGTTTCATCGTCTTCTTTTCTCTCAATTGCATGTCCTCTCAAAATCGGATTTGATTCCGAAAAGTGTTGTTGAGAAAATAGAGGGATGGGGGTTAGATCCAGAAGCATTAGAGATGGCTTTAGAAGAACAGGCATCAGACCTTACTCGTATTTTAAGTTTAGACATTGCGAAAGCTGTTTCTGGCATAGGCTTATCCTTTGGTCTCATTCCTATCTCCGCATTAGACAATACGGGTTTTCTCAATTTTCATGCTGCTTTAACCCGAATCTTCACCGGAGGAGAGGAAGCACTTTGATTTTATAAGTTTCACTTTTGATAATCATCTCAAGGGAAATGTAAAATGGTAGGTAGAGGAAAACGTAAGCAAACATCAGAAGTTAAAGAATTATTGTTACTTCTTGCTTTAAAAAAAGCAGGACCTATTGGGCGTTATAGGTTGAAGAGTTTGCTCAATTTTACAGAGCGTGAGGGCGTTGTCAGACGGATGTTAAACGATTTAGAGAGAGAAGGATTGGTTTCTGCATCCAAAACAGGAAGCAGATTAACAAGTGAAGGCGAATTGCATCTTAAGGAAAAACTTGATGCTTACAACATAGTCGTGGTTGAGCAATTCGATTTCAGAGAACTAGGGTTCAATAATAGTTACTGCATTCATATTCATGGCTCCGCGAATAATATTGAAACAGTTGTGAAGCACAGGGATGACGCTGTTAGAGCTGGGGCGCTTGGTGCAACTATAATCATATATGAAAATGGAGTGTTAAAGGTTCCAAAAGTCTACCCTAATCTGTCAGATGAATACCCAAAAATTGTTGAGGGCTTACATCACAGATTCAATATGTTAGACAATGACGTATTGGTTGTTGGGTTCGCTGAGGATAAATGGAGGGCTCTAGAGGGAGCCATTGCGGCAGTCATGAAAATTTCTGGTTAGCATAATGAACGGAATGCGCTTGGCTTTGGACAATTATAATAATTTGCAAGAGCGAATTGAACGACTCGAATCAAAAATGAAGCCATTTCTGGATCAGAAAAAACTATTGAAATTGGAAGTAGAAAAACGGGTTGAAAAGAGAGATGCGTTAAACGCTGAGTTTCAGAAATTAAAAGATGAAGTACTAGTTCACAAAACACAGAGAGATACTTGTAATCAGAAAGTTAAAGACCTGAAAGAAAGACTAAACATATTCTACAGTGAACTTCAAGGAAGACAGGAAAAACACCAGGAATTAAGAAGGCAGTTGTCTTCATTAAAGCCACAGGCTAAAAAGGAAAATACAACATTGAGGAAGATTGAAGCTGTCGAGTGGAGGCTTCAGACTACTCCAATGAATATTGAAGAAGAGAAAAAACTGGTAAGTCAGATCAAAGAATTATACAAAAATTTGAAGGTGAATAAAAAAGTAGAGTCTATAAATTACAAAATAGTTACTCTACAACATGAAATAGCTAATTTTGAAAAAGCGATTTCTCAATTACGCGAAGAGAGAAACAGGCTCGTGAAAGAAGGTGGAGGGCATCATCAAAAGATGCTGGAAACGTATCAAAAAGCAGAAAAAATCAAGGCTTCTGCAGA
>JAGMEO010000006.1 GCA_023128135.1 Candidatus Bathyarchaeota archaeon
AGAGGAGGAGGTAAAACATACGCTGAGATGACTATTGAAGATAAAAATCAGTATTCTCATCGATCAAAGGCTTTTAAGAAATTCGTAAAGTGGTACTGTCAAAATTATAAATGTAAAAGCTGATAAGCCTTATATATGGCTGGGCGAACCCTTTCAGAGAATAATTTCAATAGGAGAAAGACTTGACACGAACTGGAAAAGCGCACTCAACACGGCCTATTAGTAAAAGGCCACCAACATGGTGTAAATATACGCCTGAGGAAGTTGAGGCTCTCGTTGTAAAATTGGCAAAAGAGGAGAACCCCCCAAGTAAGATCGGAATTATCCTTCGCGATCAATATGGAATTCCATTAGTGAAACCAATAACAGGGAAGAGAGTTAGTAAAATTCTCAGCGAGGCTGGATTATCTCAACCTTTTCCAGAGGATCTTGATAACTTAGTTAAAAGAGCAACTAGTCTTCGAAGGCATCTTGGCAGAAATAAGGGTGATCTTATAAATAAGAGAGCTTTAGCGTTGGTAGAGTCAAAAGTGAGACGCTTGGCAAAGTATTATGTTAAAAAACGTATTTTACCAAGAGACTGGAAATATAAACCTGAAATTGTAATTTCTTAACCGTCATGGTTTTAGAAATGGTTGAGAACTCCAAGAATTATACAACCTTCTTACAAAGTGCAAAGAAAGCTGGAAAAAAATTTTGTTCCTTAGTTAAACAAGGGGAATATATTAGAGTCGTATCACACCACGATGCCGATGGATTAGCCGCGGCTGGAATTATGGTTAATACGTTAATAAGGTTAGATGCTTATTTCCGAATAAGAATAACAAAACAAATCGACGAGAAGCTGATTCAAGAATTAGCCTCTGAAGATAATTCACCAATTATATTCACTGATTTGGGTAGTGGATATCTTGACCTTTTGAAAAATGAATTATCAAAAAATAAAATTATTGTTCTTGACCACCATCCACCTTTTGGAAAAACATTTTCTAACCTTACCCAAGTAAACCCGCACCTTCACGGGTTTAAAGGATCGAAGGACATCAGTGGAGCAGGTGTAGCGTACTTAGTGGCAAAAATGATTAACAAAGCTAACATGGATCTATCGCCTCTTGCTGTAGTTGGAGCTTTAGGAGATATACAAGATAAGAATCCAGAAAGAAAGTTGCTTGATCTGAATGAAAAGATTGTGAAAGACGCGATCAATGTTGGCTGCCTAGAAACAACAGTTGATATTGTGGTATATGGAAGAGAAACCCGCCCAGCACACAAAGCTCTTGCTCTTACAAGAATGCCTTATATATCTGGTTTAAGCGGAGAGGAAGACAAATGCCTTGGTTTTCTAATAAATCTTGGCATAAAACTAAAAAAAGACGAAAAATGGGTGACCTTCTCCGATCTAACTTTTGAAGAAAAACAGAAGATATTCTCCGAGCTTGCAAAATTTCTTTCAAGTAAAGGCTCGCCATATACCACACCTATGAGTTTAATTGGCACAATATACACCTTGACCAAAGAAGCCCGATCGACGCCTTTGAGAGATGCTCGAGAGTATGCTTCATTACTAAATGCATGCGGAAGATTAGATAAAGGTGGTCTTGGTGTAGCCATATGTGCAGGAGATCGAGATATTGCACTGAAAGAAGTCGCGTCAACATTGGAAAATTATAGAAAGACGATAGCAAGATACATGGAATGGTTGACTGATACACCAGGTGCTATATCTGAGATGAAGAACGTATACATTGTTGATGGACATGATGTTATAGATGAGAAGATGCTTAGCACAATTTCGTCATTATTAGTGTTTTCTCCTCTTTTCAAACAAGAAAAACCAGTAATAGCTGTGACGTTGGCATCTGATGATGAAATTAAAGTTTCAGCAAGAATGTCTGAGAGATTAGTAAACAAGGGATTAGACTTGGGATCCATAATGCAAAAAGTTTCAGAAAAATATGCAGGTCGAGGAGGCGGTCACAACGTTGCAGCTGGCGCCAAGTTTCCATATGTACATAAGGATGATTTTATAAAAGTCGTGGATAAGATTGTTGGAGACAAACTGGAATTAAAGGTTAATTAATAATGATTGCGAAAATAGTTTTGAATTATAAAAATAAAAAATATGCAGAAGCTGTATCTAAGGCTGTAGCACCAGATAACGTTTCTGCACCAAAAGGGTTGAATGTTGATACTATAACTGATAAAAACGTTGTCGTTACATCTATAGATTTAGAAGGAAGACTTGAAACATTTCTTTCTACGATCGACGATCTCCTTGCATGCGTACAAGTCGCTGAAAAATCTATTAACCAAGCAATGAGGTTGAAAAGATAAAACTTTTAAATCTGAAAATGATCGTTATTCAAACTACACATCTGGTGATTTTTTGCCAAAAAGATCTAGAAAAGTTCAAGACAAATGGAGAACAAAAAACTGGTACACTATTACCACTCCACCATACTTTGGCGAAATCGAGATAGGCACCACCCCATCTGCTGAATCATCCAATTTGATGGGACGAGTAATCAGCACAACTCTTTATGATATAACAGGAGACCCCTCACAGCAACATCTTAAACTCTACTTTCAAGTGGTCGCCATAGAAGGATCAAAAGCATCGACTATTTTCAAAGGGCATGAATATTCTCGAGATTATTTGAGAAGCCTTGTAAGACGTGGAAGTACAAGGATCGATGGCGTATTTAACGTATCGATCAAAGATAGCTACATCCTTCGCACTTCTGTAGTGATCTTCTCTGTTATGAGGGTAAAAGCTTCACAAATTAGTGAGTATAGAAAAATAGTCCAAAAACATCTCGAACAGAAAGCTAAAACTCTTGCATTTGATCAATTTGTCCAGGAAGCGGTTTTGGGAAAGATAGCTTCAGACATTTATAATGAAGCCAAGAAAGTTGCTCCTATAAGACATGTAGGTATCAGAAAAACAAAGTTGATTGCTTTTCCAATAGAAGGCGCTGATGAAACTGAAACCCCAGCGGCAAAGGCTACGTAACATTTAATGTAGTGAGTTTTCTCTAAAGCTTCAATTTTTGATAAAGGTATAAAAGTTAAATGATCTCATTCACAATTATTTTTGGAGAGTAACTTACTTTTGATTTCTTCACACATCTTTAGAGCGTACGATATCAGAGGGATCTTCAATAAAGACCTTACTTGTGAGACAGCTTTAAACATAGGAAAAGGTTTTGGTACATTTCTTGGAGGTCAAAATAAAGAGGTCATTGTAGGAAGAGATGTTCGTCTAAGTGGCGACGTTCTTAATAATGCGTTGATTGGAGGTCTTACTTCGACAGGCTGCAACGTAGTTGATATAGGAATTGTTCCAACACCAGTCATGGCATTCGCTGTTGTAAGATATAAAAAAGATGGCGGGGTGATGATCACAGCAAGCCACAATCCTCCTGAATGGAACGGTTTTAAACTTTTCAAAGAAGGGGGTGCAAGTTGCGCTCAAGGTACAGGCATGGAAGAAGTAAAAGAAATTACGTTATCAAGAAGATTTGTGATGGGAGAGGGAACCGTTAAAAAACACGAAAAAGTCTTTAATGACTATTCCACGTTTCTGAAAGATAAAATAGAAATAGACAGGCCTTTAAAAGTAGCTATGGATGCAAGTAATGGAACATGCGGACTTATAGCGCCTGATCTTTTCAAGAAATATAACTGTATAGTTGTACCGATTAACATAGAACCGGACGGAAATTTTCCAGCTCATCTTCCTGAACCCACCGCAGAAACTTTGACAGATTTGATGAAGGTTGTGAAGAATGAAAAAGCTGACTTTGGCGTAGGATATGATGGTGATGGGGACAGATCTGTTTTCATTGATGATAAAGGAAGGATCGTGCCAGCTGATATTACGTTGACAATATTTTCCGATTATACATTGGAGAAAAACAGAGGATCTAAAATAGTTTATTCTATAGATTGTTCATCAGCTGTCGATGAGGTGATAAGAGAGAAAGGAGGAGTTCCAATAGTTAGTAAAGTGGGACGTACTTTCATTATTAATAAAATGGTGGAGGAGAACGCCATATTGGGAGGAGAAAATAGTAGTCATTTTTACTTTGGCGAATTAAACGGGTTTGACGATGGAATATTTGCAAGTCTAAAATTGGCTGAAATCTTATCCAAAACTGATAAAAAATACTCAGAAATGATAGAAGCTGCACCTCAATATCCTTCGATACCTATCAAAAAATTTGATTGTTCCGATGATAAAAAATTTGAAGTCGTTGAAGAGTTGAAAAGGGAATTTAAGGCGAAAGGGTATAAAACAGTTGATTTAGATGGCGTTAAAGTGTATATGCCTGAGGGCTGGGTTCTCATTAGAGCCTCTAATACAATGTCTCAAGTAAAGATGACTGCTGAGGCGAAGAATGAAGATGAGTTAAAGAAGATTATACATTTTGCTTCAGAAAAAATAACTGAAAAGATCCGACAAATGAAATAAAAAATTCAATCACTTAGAATTTTAGAAATAAAAGATTTATTTCAATCTCTCTTTGAGGTTTTTATATTTATTTAATCGTTTCATTAGCTCGCTTCTTGTAACATGTGAATCAATGGTCTTGACTTCTTTTTTCATGTAGCTGTTCTTGTTAACTAATATTATCTGGTTTGGCTCCAAATCATCATATAAACAAACGTTAGGTCCAACAATGCTGTTTGGGCCAATCTTCACTCCAGGCATTATACATGAGTTTATACCTGTTTTACATGAATCTCCCATGATCGCACCGAGTTTGAATAGCCCTGAATCAACCTCTTTATTATTAATTTTTGATGTAATGTTCTTTTCATCAAATCTTAGGTTTGCCGTCACAGTTCTTGCGCCTAATGAACAATCGTCTGAAATTATAGAGTCACCGATGTAGTTCGTGTGAAACCAGCAATCATCACCGATAATTGAATGTTTTATCTCGCTTGCATAACCTACCACACAGTTGTTTCCGATAGATGAGTTATTCCAGACTAGGCAGTTGTTACCAATAATGGTGTTTAGGCCTATGTAACATGGACCTTTTATGCTTGTGTTCTCTAAGATTTTTGTCCCCTTCCTGATCCACACCGCCCCCTCAATTTGAGCTCTTTCAGATATATCTGCATCTTCTTCAATTATTGTTTCCTTAACATGTTTACTCATTAAATATTTATTTATTGCAAAAAGATCCCATGGATACTTGTAAGCTGTAAAAAACCCGTTGTATCTATAAGCAGTTACGTTGTTCTTATCGTCGATAAATCTTTGGATAGCGTCTTCATATTGATGGTCTGAGACCGGGGTCTTCTTAAAGTATTTAAAAATATTCTTTGTCAATATGTAGGCGCCAATTACAGCTAAATTACTTGGCTCCACTCCTTTAGGCGGTTTTTCTACAATCTTTTTCACTTTTTCACCATCTAGTTTTATAATGCCCCACTTCCACGTGTCTTTCACAGGCTTACAAGAAAGAACAATATCTGAATTAGCGTTGTTGTAATGTTTAATCATGCCTTTTATCAAGGAGCTTTCAAAAACGTCGTCAGCGTTAACTGTAAAAAAACAATCTTCAACTAATTCCTTGGTAGTTTCTAAAGCATTAGCTTGTCCAAGAGCTTCTTTTTGATATGTGTATTCTATACTGACACCAAATTTCTTTCCATCTTCAAAGAAGTCTTTAATCTTTTCTGAGTTATGACCTGTCACTATGATAAAATCATTTAAGCCGGCCTCTTTCATAGTTTCAATAACATAAAGGATTAAAGGCTTCCCTAATAATTTGAACATTGGTTTCGGCGTATTTACGGCTAAAGGAAATACTCGATTTCCAATGCCCCCCGCTAAAATGACCGTCTGCATAATTTTCCCTTTATTCTGTCCTTTTAATGTTTGAAAATGGTTTAACCTCTGCCTTTTGCTGAATATACTTTGATAACATCCCGGTCTTTTAGAATGTAATCTTCCCCCAGTCTTCTTTTTGTCCTCACATCTGTCGCGTAAATAAATCCCTTACCCAAATCCGTGTGTATAAGGTATGCAAACTCCCGCGCTGTTGTACCATAAGGCACAAGATGTACGTCTGGTAAAACTCTTCCATCATGATCACTCAATTTTTCAATGTCTTCCACGGGGTAGACAGCGATCATTTGAAGAAGTTTAAAGTAAACGGTGTTTAGTGCTTCTTGGACACCTGTGGTTCCCCATTTTCTAAGAATTTTCTCCTTTATTATTTCCAACGCTTTTTTCTGTTCGTCGCTCAGATCCTGTCTTAAAACGTTAAAATTACAGTCTCCTGGTTTATAGTCAATTAGTTTTTTCTCAGCTGCTCTTCTGAGAGCAAGCTCTGCTTCAGTAGAACATGGAACAATTGGATAGTCTGTTTCTTTGAGTCTTTCAAGGTTTTTTTCAGCTTGAAGTATATCGATTTTATTTGCAGCTATTAACATTGGCTTAGCAATTTTTCGTAACTCCTTTGCGAAAGAAAATATGTCTTCCTCGCTCCATTTCAAAGGACTATCCGGGTCTAGATTGGAGGTTTTAACTGCCTTATTTATATGGCGTTTCTTGATTGCTAACCCACTCAATCTATCCGTCAAGAGATTTAGTACGCCACTCTTCACCGTCTCAGATTTTTGGGTGATTTTTTTCCAATCTTTTGATATTATTTGGCTGAGCCACATCGCAATTTCATAATCAAGAAACTCTACATCTTTCAACGGATCGTTCTCTCCAGGTTTACATGGTTGTCCCTCTTCACCTGTGGTGCCTGCCGCGTCAACTATGTGAATTAACGCGTCTGCTTTTCTAACTTCGTCAAGAAACTTATTACCCAACCCTCTTCCCTTCCATGCACCTGGCACGAGTCCGGCGCAATCAATTAGTTTGATTGGGATCAATCGTATACCATCCAGACATATTGAATTTGCAGGTTGGTCTTCAACATCAAATTCTTTACAAACACACGGCGTCCTAAGATAGCCAACTCCTATGTTTGGTTTTATAGTTGTGAAAGGCACGGCAGAAATTGGTACTGGAACCAACGTAATGGCGCTGAAAAACGTTGATTTACCGACGCTGGGCTTTCCAACGATTCCAACTAACAATTTTCTGATCACCAGAAATAAATTAATGAAATTAATACAATTTTCTTTAATTTCAATAATAATTTGTCACGATTATTATATAATCATATACTCATGTTTTGATGTTATTGTTTTTTATTTAGGATATTGTAAAATTCATGCCCACCATTTATATATTCAATACATGAAAGTACAGAACTGTTCATATCAGTTAAATTTTTATAAGGATGTATTGAATACCCGCTCCATCAAGAACATGAAAGTATTTACCCCTGTCTTAAGGATTCAATATGAAATTATGCAGATCAGTATAGGGATTTTCAAATAAAAGGTGTATAAAATTATGAAACAAAAAACCAAAGTCTTAGTTACAGATCCCATATATGCCGATGGTCTAAGAATCCTAAAAGAAGCTGGACTTGTAGTTGATTATGAACCTGGAATTTCAGCTGAGCAGCTGAAAGCTATTGTTTCTCGTTATGATGTGTTAATAGTAAGGAGCCGAACAAAGGTCACAAAAGACATCTTAAATAATGCCCCTCGTCTCAAAATAATTGGACGAGCAGGATCAGGTCTAGATAATATTGATCAGAAAGAATCAAAGAAAAGAGGAATTAAAATCTTAAACACACCTGAAGCACCAACAATAGCAGTAGCTGAACTTACAATCGGATTGATTATCTCTCTTCTACGCCAAATTCCTTATGCTAATAAATCTATGAAAAATGGTTCATGGACTAAAAAAGAATGTATAGGCTTTGAACTCAAGGGTAAAATCATTGGAATTATTGGCTTTGGTAAAATAGGAAAAACAGTGGCAAAAATTGCTAAGAGTATGGGCATGAAAGTTCTTTTTAATGACCTGCAATTCAACATGGTTATGACTGACGGAGCCAATGCGAAAGAGGTTCCACTCAAAGAACTTCTTAAAACTTCAGACATCATCACAGTTCACATACCTTTGTCGTCTGAAAACCAGCGCTTCATAAGCGATAAAGAATTCCAATTAATGAAGCAAGGAGCATACTTCATCAATACATCTAGAGGAGCAATCGTAGACGAGGTTGCACTACAAAAAGCGATTGAAACAGGGAAACTTGCTGGAGTAGCATTGGATGTCTACGATACTGAGCCCCCTTCAAATCTTTCTTTGATCAATTTACAAAATGTTATATGTACACCACACATAGGTGCAATGACTTATGAGACTCAAAAAAAGGCGTCATATAATCTAGCTAAAAAAATTGTAAAAACAATTAAAAAGAAACAATAAGGTTTATCAGTAGTACAAAGAGCCAACCTTTATACTTAAATCAAGATCCTAAAAGTCTTAGGAGGATAATACACTAATGAATAAACAATTGGCAAATTTAAAACAAAGATATGAAGCGCCCATCAAAGAATTGATGAGGCGGAGAATAATACAATGGCGCAAGCAACCAGCTATAATCAAGATAGATAAGCCAACAAAGATTGGTCGTGCCCGGACATTAGGATACAAAGCAAAACAAGCCTTTACAGTTGCTCGGGTACGGGTCAGACGCGGCGGATTACATAAACCTAAGCCTAGTGGAGGAAGAAGACAAAAGCGATCAGGACTTTCTAAACTCTATGTAGCCAAAAGTAAAAGATTGATATCTGAGGAAAGGGTTGCAAAACGTTTTCCCAACTTAGAAGTCTTAAACTCGTACTGGGTTTACGAAGATGGAGTTTACAAATGGTTTGAAGTGATCTTGGTTGATCCACATCATCCCTCAATCAAATCCGATCAAGACATAAATTGGATAATCAAAGGTACAAACAAGAAGAGGGTTCATAGAGGATTAAGTAGCGCAGGAAAAAAGGCAAGAGGGCTAATAAACAAAAAGAAAGGATGAGAATCAAACCTAGCAATTAATACACCTTTTACTTTCTTTAATGCTGTAGACGTAATATTACACTTAAATTCGAGAAGGTTACAGGCGCGAAAAAATGCCAGTTAGACAAAGTAAGCGACGATACATAGCTTTCAAAATATTGGAAAACCACATTATTTCTTATAACAAATTGAAATACACGGTATTCAAATCAAAACTTGATGTTTCATATCCTCAAGATTCTAATTTTAGAATTATAAATTACGATCCTTCAAGGCGTTTATGCATTGTAAGATGTGGACATCAATTTGTTGAAGTCTGCAAAAAGGTATTAAAGAAAATGGAAATTGATGGTAAACCTCTAAGTGTTGAGATTATTATGGTTTCAGGGACGCTTAAATCTCTTCGGAAAAAACTTACGTTAAAAAAACAATCCTAAAAACCAGAATCATGCCACGAAACTTTTATTTAACTTGGAAAAAGTTTTTAATTCCTTACACACTCATTCAGAAGCAATAATTATATTAATTCTCTATCTTTATTGAGGCGAATAAAAAATGTCTATGTTTGCTGCTCCTGGCGCGTATGATCGTGCGATTACAGTATTTTCTCCTGACGGAAGACTTTTTCAAGTTGAATATGCACTTGAAACGGTAAAGAGAGGGTCAACTGTTTTAGGTATAGCTACATCTAGTGGAGTTGTTATGTCAGCTGAAGAACGAGCTTCATCTAAGCTTCAAGATCCCAGTTTCTTGTGGAAAATATTCCAGATAGATGATCATGTTGGAGCTGCTATCGCTGGTTTAAGCTCAGATGCAAGAGTTCTAATAGACCGGGCAAGGGTGTATGCTCAAAGTAATAGACTCATGTACGATGAGCCAATCGACATTGAAAGCTTATCCAAGAGCATAGGGGATATCAAACAGGCGTATACGCAGCATGGTGGAGTTCGACCATTTGGAGTTTCCATAATCTTCGGAGGGGTTGATGATGCTGGGTCAAAAATATTTCAAACAGATCCCAGCGGGGCTTGTTGGGGTTACAGGGCAGTTGCTATAGGAGCAGGAAGTGAAACAGTAAGGGAGATTTTGGAAAATAAGTATAAAGAAAACTTGACACTTGAACAATCGATATTACTTGCTATTGAGTGTCTATCAAAGGTAATAGAAGGAAAGTTGGAAGCTCAAAAATTAAGCGTTGTATTAATTCCAGCTGACACTAGAAAGTTTAGGAAAATGCCTGATGAAGAGGTTGCAGAGTACATCAAGAAAGGTGGTTTTCAAAAAACCGAGCCGGTCGGTAAAAAATAATGGGTGAAAAACACACCACTGCACGTCTTAAGGTAGCGGGAGATCAATTCGAAATCTTAGTTCACCCTGATCCGGCTCTTAACTTCAAAGAGGGCAACCTAATTGACATTTCACAAATATTGGTGGTTGATACAGTTTTTAGCGATGTCAGTAAAGGTCTTCGTGCATCTGAAGATAAATTAAAAAGCGTCTTCCAAACGTTGGACACGAGTAAAATAGCCATAACAATTCTGAAGAAAGGGGAACTTCAATTAACAATAGAGCAAAGACGGCGTCTGATTGATGAAAAACGCAAACAAATAATCTCAATAATATCAAGAAACTGCGTCGATCCACGCACTGGAGCACCACACCCACCGCTTCGTATCAAACAAGCAATGGAGCAAATTCGTGTGATTATTGATCCTTTCAAGGATGCAGAAGAACAGTCTAAAGGAGTAATAGAAGACTTAAGGCCAATCTTGCCACTTAAAATGGAACAAGTTAGAACAGCTATTAAAATTCCTCCTGAATATGCAGCTCAATCAATAGGAGTAGTGAAAGACTTTGGAACAATTAAAAAAGAGGAATGGCAAGCTGACGGCTCATGGGTTGTAATAGTCGAGATGCCTGCTGGAGTCAGAGCTTCATTTCTTGATAAGCTTGGAAGAATTACAAAGGGCAATGTTCAGAGCAAAATCCTGTAATTGAGAAAGTGAAAATGTACTATCACCTGTTATAAGTAATCCTTTTTTTAGAACTAAATTTAAATAACCCAATACCATTTAAACCGAGGAAATCACTATCTTATTTGGCGATATTTGAAAGAAAGAAGGTTTGTGTATTTGCCATTAATTGTTGAGAAAAGGCAACTTGTTACTCCAGGAGACATTATTGCGGACGGAGAATACAAAGCTGGGGAAAACACCTATGAAAAGGATGGCAAAATCTATGCCTCTCGGATAGGTGTCATTGGAAGTAAACAACAAACTGTTTATGTGATAGCACTCCAAAGCTTTTATCTGCCAAAAATTGAGGATTTAGTAATAGGCAAAGTTGTCGATGTGACATTCAGTGGATGGATTGTCGATATTAATTCTCCTTATAACGCTATATTATTTGTCTCCGAAGTTTTCGACCGCTCATTTAACGCTCGAAAAGATGAATTGACAGACGTCTTCAATGTTGGAGACACACTTCTTGCAGCTATATCAGGTTTTGATAGAACAAGAGATCCAATTCTCACCCTTCGAGGTCAAGGCTTAGGCAAGATCACACATGGGCACCTCGTCGAGATGACGTCTGCAAAGATTCCGAGACTCATAGGTAAGAAAGGATCGATGATAGATATGGTGAAAAAAGGAACTGGATGCCAAATCATTGTGGGTCAAAATGGTCGTATCTTGGTGAGAGGTAAAAAAGTAGAAAACGAGGCTTTAGCAATCAGAATTATTCGTACAATCGAAGTGGAAGCCCACACTTCTGGCCTCACAAACAGAATAGATGAACTCATTAAAAAGGAGAAGAAGCAGAATGGAAAAAAAGAATAAAGATCAAAAATTGATTGATAAAAAAGGTTTAAGGGTTGATGGAAGAAAAACTGACGAGCTTCGACCCATAAAATTTGAAATAGGTCTTCTAAATAAGGCCAACGGATCCGCGTACATCGAACAAGGTAAAAACAAGATCATTGCAGCGGTTTATGGTCCAAGAGAAACCCATCCTAGACATCGCGCTTTGCGAGATAAAGCATTACTCAGATGCCGCTATCACATGGCACCTTTCTCTGTTGAAGAGAGAAAACGTCCAGCACCTTCCAGGCGAGAAATCGAACTCTCAAAGGTAATTGGAGACGCCTTAGAGGCAGCTGTGTTTGTAGAACTATATCCACGAACTTCAATAGACGTTTTCATTGAAGTACTCCAGTCTGATGGGGGATCTAGAGGTGCAAGCATATCAGCAGCGTCTCTGGCACTTGCAGACGCGGGAATACCATTAAGAGACCTAGTGGCAGCTTGTGCTGCTGGAAAGGTAGATGGGCAAATAGTTCTAGATCTGAATGATATTGAAGACAAGTTTGGAGAAGCTGACTTGCCAGTCGCACTTATGCCACAATCAGGATCTGTGTCATTACTCCAAATGGATGGAAACCTATCTCAAAAAGAATTTGAGAAAGCATTCAAACTAGCCTTGGATGGCTGTCATCAAATACATGATTTGCAAAAGAGAGCTCTTAGAGATAAATACTCTGTGAAGAATGAAGTTCTTGAAGACCTCAAAGGTCAAAAGGAGGGTTGAAAATGGTGGATTCATCAGAGATAGTCGCAAAAGTTATGGAAAACAGAATTACTAAACTTCTAGTTCAAGGAAAAAGGTTGGATGGCCGAGGGCTAACTGACTACAGAGAAATTAAGTTAGAGATAGATGTTATAGAAAAAGCCAATGGGTCGGCTCAAGTTTCACTGGGCGATACAAAAGTTCTCGTGGGAATAAAGATTGAAGTCGGAGAACCCTATCCGGACACTCCGGATGAAGGTGTACAAACCGTTAACGCTGAATTCGTGCCTTTAGCTTCCCCAGTCTTTGAGCCAGGGCCGCCTAAAGAAGACGCCATTGAACTTGCAAGAGTCGTTGACAGAGGTATAAGAGAATCAAAAGCTATAGATACCAAGAAACTCTGCATTGTTGCTGGTGAAAAGGTGTACATAGTCTTCATAGACGTGTACATCCTCGATCATGATGGAAACTTGATAGACGCTTCAGCTTTAGCTGCAATTGCAGCTCTTGCTAACTCAAAACTTACAAGTTACAAAGTAAAGAAAGATGGCAAACTGGAAGCTACAAGCAAAAAGATCCCGCTCCCCATCAATGACTATCCAATATCTGTGACAGTAGCCAAGATAAACGACCACCTTTTGGTTGACCCGTCATTAAAGGAAGAAAACATGATGGATGCAAGACTGACAGTTGCCTTTAATAAGAAAGGTGATGTATGTGCTATGCAAAAGGGAGGCGTAGG